>NZ_BAAILO010000101.1:110332-133346 GCF_054589115.1 Cupriavidus sp. 8B
CTGAGCACAGCTCGGTGTACCCGGCCTTGCGAGAACTGGAGACGGATGGACTCATCAAATCGGAGCGCTTGCCGGGGACGCGCGGGCCGGAACGCTCGATCTACAGCATGACCGTTGCTGGACGCGAGAAGCTGACGGCTTGAGTGGCGAAGGGCTCACCGCGCCCGGCCATCAAGGACGAACAGATACTGCGGGTGTTGTGCTTCGATCTGCTGCCGCGCGAGACAGCGTTGCAGCAGATCCGCGAGGTGCGTGCGGACCACCAGGCCCAGCTTGAGTTCTTTCTCGCAAGGCAGGCCGTGCTGACCGAGCAGCAGCTTGGACCGCTGTTGATGACACGCCGCGGCGTGCTGGCGGAACAGGCCTATATCGCGTGGTGTGACGAGGTGGCGGAAATGATTGCTCGCAGGCCAGCCTGATGCCCGGCCGAATTCAAGCCGCGCGCGGCTTGAATACACCCAATGGTGGTGCCGAGCGGGTCGGCGCCACCGTCCTTGACAATGGCGCGTGACACGTCCAGGTAGACAAACGGTGTGAGCGCCGCCAGGGTCCGCGGTCAACTTCGCGACTGCCCCGTCCTGGAACCCCGGGTTCCGACCGGTTTCCCGGCATCTGGCGACGTAACTCCTGTAGAGCGCACCTACTGGACGGTGATTGTTGCCTTCATATTCGGGTGTATGCCGCAGAAGATACTGTAGACACCCGGTTTATCGAACCTGAACTTGTAGGTGTCGTTCTGATCGAGCGCGCCGGAACGGAACAGACCGGCGTCGTTGACAACCGTGTGAGGCTCGCCATCGAGATTTTTCCAGGTCACGGTGGAGCCAGCCTTGATCGTGAGCGACATCGGCGAGAACATGAAACTCTTCACAACGACGACATTGGCCTCCTGCGCTTGCGCGACGGAGAACCCGGAAGCCGATGCCGCCATGAGTATCCCGGCCCCGAGGGGGACGACGAAGGCGCGGCGAAGGATAGTCGTTAGCATGATTTGGGTCCTGGTTGGTGAGCAGTGCCTGGAATTCAGGCGAGCGTGGTATCGGCGAGTGTCGCTGCGAGCGGGTGGCGCATGATCTTGATGCTGGTCACGCCAAGCATCCTGGGAAGCTGATCGCTCGGTACGGTCAGCGGCATGGGCCCAGGTCCATTGCCGGCCGTCGGTTGCGGATAGGCCGTCGAGCGCGCCGTATGGAAGGTGATATTGCCTTCCACCTTTGACACGATCTGGTGGATATGGCCGTTCAAGACAGTGACCGAGGTGAAGCGCTGCAGATAGCTCATCGCCTCGCCGGCGTCGCCGGTGCCCCAACCCCACGGTTGGTAGATCGTCCACATTGGCATATGCGCGAAGACGACGATCGGCGTGCTGGACGAGCGGCCCCTCAGATCGGCTTTCAGCCAGGCGAGTTGGTGGTCGCCCAAGCCCCCCAGACCGTTCGGCTTGAAATGCATCACGTTGACCAGGCCGATAAAGTGGACGCCACTGTGGTCGAAACTGTAGTAGCCCTTATTGCCGGAGGCTTGACCGAAACGGTTGAAGTATTCCGTCCCAGTCCCATCGGTCACATCATGCTCGCCGGGCACGGTATGCAACTCGGTGATATTCAGCCCCGACAGCAATTGGGCTGCGTGGTCGAACTCCTCCGCCTTGGAAAGATGCGTAATGTCACCTGTGTGAATCGTCAGCGCCGGCTTGACCGGCATGGCGTTGACGAAGTCAATGGTCTGCTTGAGCGTGCCTGCGACGTCGGGATTGGCCTCCTTGTTGAAGCCAATATGCGTGTCGCTGATCTGCAGGAAAAGGGGGACCCCTGCGGCAACCGACTGACCCTTCGCCGAGGCGGCAAGGGCCAATTCCACCGGCGCGAGAACACCGCCGGCCAGGACAAACACCGTGCCCGCACCACCGAAAGCGAGACACTTCAACGCGCCGCGGCGCGACGGATCGGATGGAAGATCTGACGACATATTGCCCTCACGAGTCAGGTTCGAGAGGTAGATCGCCGGACTATCCGACGGGCCTCCCGATTGGGTTCAAGAGCAAGACTGCTGGGCCATCCGTTTTATTCCACCGTAAGCGCCGCGCTGCGGCGGCTAGCAAGCAGGCCTGCGCACGCAGGCCTTGAGTCACGGCGGTGGCGCTCTGCGTCATGACGACATGATCAGAGCCGGTGACCGATGCCGGTCCGACCCGCCACCTGATGCTGACCGGCCGACGGCGAGCCGATTCTACGATCGAGCCAGTATTTCCTACTGAAGTATTGAAGGAGCGGGAATATCCGGCGACGAAACAGCGTCTACTCATCGCATATCGCGCAACACCCACCCGAGCAATGGAATCAAGAAATGTGCCATGGCCGCCATTTCGCCGGCCGTCCTTGCCTCCCGCCCAACCGGTCGGGAGCAACAGAGCCGAAGCCGCCGCTCACCAGGCTGGCGCCAGCTCAGGGTGGAGAAGATGGCCTGTGTCCGACTGCTGGATTCGCCGTTTGGCCGCGGCCGTGCAACAAGTCCTCTCCACGTTGAACATCAAGGGGAACAAAAGTGCAACCAATTCTGCGCCGCTTGCAGCTCGGATCGGGTGTGGTGCTGCTGATCTACCTCTTTCTCCACCTGGCCAATCACGCGCTCGGGATCTGGTCGCTGGAGCTTGCCGGGCGCGGTCTCACGCTGGCGCTGCGGCTCTGGCACAGCGTGCCCGGAACGATCCTGCTTTACGGTTCGGCCTCCCTGCATTTTGCGCTGGCGCTGCGCACGATCTACGGGCGCCACCACTGGGCGCTGCCGCCCACCGAATGGATCCGCCTTTGGGCGGGACTCAGCCTCCCTCTACTGCTCATCCGCCATGCAGTGGCGACCCGACTCGCCGCCTCGCTCTATGGCTTCGAGCTGAACTATGAGCGGATCGTGATATTGCTGATCACGAGCGGCACGCAAGGCTTGCAAGTTGCATTGCTCGCCCCGGGCTGGGTACACGGTTGCCTGGGGCTGTGGATCCGCTTGCGCCACCATGCGATGGTACAGCGTGCAAAGCCTGCACTGCTCGCGCTGCTTGTCCTGCTGCCACTACTGTCTGCGGCCGGCCTTGTTCGGATGACCCGAGCCGTCGTGGCTAGCAGTGCCATGCTCCCGGCGCCCGATCCGAAGCTGGTCGCGCATCGGATCGCTCTCGATGCGTGGCGTCACAATCTCGTAGCCCTCTATTTGCTGCTGATCATCGGCGCTTTCGTGGCCGGCCAGTTGCGCAATTGGCTTGAGCGTCGAAGATCGTGCAAAGCGTCGCTCAATACCTGATGCACAGCGCTAGAGAGAAGGTGGCGAACGGCCTGGGGGCATAGACGGGCGACCCTCAAGCCGACTCGGCCCACCTTCGAGAACGCATGTGCGACCTGTGCGCGCAATCCATCGCAATCAAGGCATGGGCTTCGTCTGTGCCGCCTGGTTCCCACCCATTAGCGTGTTCTTTTCCGCACGATGTTTGGCTTCCAGCTTTTGTTCCGCCGCCTGAAGGTCGGCGGGGTAGTCACCATAGTCGCCTTGGGAAGGGTTATAACCGACGGACTTCAACTCCTCGAGTTCATGCAGCAATTCTGCACGAGTGACTTGATGCGTGCCCGGTTCCGGCGGCGTTTGCGTGAGTGCACAGGCTGAAGCTGCCACTAACGCAGCGCTCATGATGAGCGCGCCGCGCATGGGCCGGACTGCAAGCCGATTCAGCGAATTCAATTTCATGGCAATGCTCCTTGGATGTTCGAGCGAGTGATGTCCGTAGTCGACTTGACTTCGCAGCATGACGCTCTGCACGGGTAGACCGCAGAACCGATCTCCTTATTCCCCAATCTCTCTCGCAAAAAAAGCGTCCGTGGCATCAGCGATAAGAGGAGACAGCGACACGCCCAACCGCACAGTGGCTTGACGCTCGGCCCCGCTACATCCGTCGCCGTGCCTCGTGAGCGGGAATAAACCTGGTGTCTGCGCGGTTCTACAAGTGCACGGCGGACCAGTTCCCGGGAATGATCGTGATCCCGGAAACCGGCACGCGATGCATGCCCAAGCGTAGCCTTCACGGCGATGCGCCTTGGAAGCTGTTCCTACTGTATTTGGAGATCGTCATGAAAATCCTGATTTCGGCCGTTGTCGCTGCATTGGCATCCTTCGCAGCCCTGGCCCATGCATCCAACATCCCCACCAATGCCGCAACCTCAGACAGTAAAACCCATATCAACGGGCCGCGCGATCCCTACACCGATGGCGCGAAAGCAGGCAAATTCGATGTCTATTCCGACGGCGCAAAAGTCACGGATCGGCGCGATCCTTTCACCGACGGCGCGCACAGCTAAGACGCTGCGAGAAGCGCAGGGGGGCCGCGGGCCGCCCGTATTGCGCCATGTGGCGGGCGGCGTGAGCCGGCGCCATGTGGCGCAGGCTGGAGGGATTTCGCCCAAGGCCAGAGCCGACGCAAGGCCCCCCGATGCCCCGTGGCCCGTCTTGGTCGAATAGGTCTTCGCATTCAGCTCATACCTGGCCCGCACCGCGGCATCCAGGTCCACGCCTGTCGCCGTCACCAGCCGCACCAGGTAGATCGTGATGGCGGCTAGCCCATGCTCCCTATGCTCCCCATGCTCGCGCTCCCTCGACCGACGCTTTGCTCAACACTGGATTGACGTTGGACGCGGATACCATCCTGGCCGACCGGGATGAGCCGCGCCTCCTACGTCTCTGGCACGAGCCCGTTCCACGCCGGCGAAGCTAAGATACGAATTCGGCTGCGTCCCGACGCCGGAGGGTGCGCAAGCTGCCGCGCGCATTGCAGAAGGGGACTCCGCAGTGCAGGCACCCGGCGGGAAACAGCCGGCGCATCGAGAGCGTGGAGAGCAAAGCATGTCACTCTTTCCCTATCTTCAAAGGTTGCGGCCGACGGGGGTGCGATCGGTTCGGCTGTCCACCGGACTGGTGCTGTTTGCCTACGTAGGCACGCACCTCCTGAATCACTCGCTGGGGAATATCTCGCTCGCATGGCTGGAGCGTGATCTGCTTGTACAGAAGTTCATCTGGCAGGGATGGCTGGGAACAGCCTTGCTGTACAGCGCGCTGGCGACGCATTTCTTCCTGGGTCTGTGGGCTCTGTACGAACGGCGCTCGTTGCATTGGACTCCGGGCGAGGTGGCGCAGCTCGTCCTCGGCTTGTGCATACCGCCGCTGCTAGCCAACCACGTTGTGAATACGCGGGTCGCCCTTGCCGAGTTCGGCCTGAACAAGGGGTACGCGCAGTTGCTGTACTCGTTCTGGATCGATTCACCGTTCTTCAGCCGCGTGCAGCTGATGCTGTTGGTGGTCGCCTGGCTGCATGGGTGTTACGGCATCTGGTTCTGGTTGCGATTGAAACCATGGTTCGGGGCGTGGCGGAGCGTGCTGCTGAGCGTCGCCGTGCTGCTCCCGGTGCTCGCGCTGCTAGGCTTCTTGCAGGGCGGACGGGAAGTGATCGCGCTCGCGCAGGATCCCGTCTGGCGCGCCGCGGCGACCCGGCCGGCGATCATCGGAACGGGATTGCAGAATCTCTGGCTCGCCGAGATGCGCAACGACTTTTTGCTTTTCGATGGTGGTGCGCTGCTGATGGTGCTCGCAGCGCGGCTGGTGCGCACGATGCGCGAGCGCCGAGCCGGGCGGCTCTGTGTTCTGTATCCGGACGGGCGAAGGGTATTCGCGCCGCTCGGATTTTCGGTGCTCGAGGCTAGCCGCATGGCCGGCGTTCCCCATGCCAGCAGTTGCGGTGGCCGCGCCCGATGCACATTGTGCCGGGTGCGCGTGCTCAGCGATGCGCCGCTGCCCGCGCCCGCCGAGGCGGAGCGGCGCGTTCTGGAGCGGCTGGGAGCGGATTCGCAGACAGTTCGCCTCGCCTGCCAGTTGCGGCCGACCCATGATCTCTCCGTGTGGCCATTGGTGCCGCCGGCAGCATCCACGGCCTTCTTGCAACGGCGCCAGCGGGACGTCATGCCGCAAGAGCGATTCGCGGCGTTCATGTTCGTGGATATGCGGGAGTCCACAAAGCTCGCGGCGGCACAATTGCCGTTCGACAGTCTATTCGTTGTCAGTCGCTTCCTGAGTGCGGTCAGCTCCGCGGTAGTCCAGGCGGGCGGCCTGCCAAACCAGTTCCTGGGGGATGCAGTGCTCGCGATCTTTGGCTTAAGCAGCGAGCCGTCCACCGCTTGTCGTCAGGCGCTCAGAGCGGTGCCGCTGGTGGCAGCCAATATTGACGAACTCAACGCCGCGCTCAAGCAGCAGCTGCAAGCGCAGATCCGGTTTGGCATTGGATTGCATTGCGGCCGGGCCGTCATGGGCGAGATTGGTTTCCGCGAGCATGTCACGTTCACTGCGATCGGTGACCCGTTGAACGTGGCCTCGAGACTTGAGCAGTTAACAAAGGAGATCGCTTGCGAGGCGATCGTCTCGGAACAGGTCTTCCAGCATGCCGGCGTTTCAGCCGCAGGCCTGCCGCAGCTTGCCGCACGCCTGCGAGGCCGCGATGACCCGATGCCCGTCCGTGTGCTGTCCAAGGCGGCGCAGATGCCTCGGGCCTGACTATGCCCGCTACGCCACGCCGGCAGCTTTGGCCGATGATGGGCTGGTCGCCGACGTCACCTTGGATGGCCACTCATCGCTACGCAACGGACGCGGCGCGGACAGAGGCTGGATGCCTGCCTGTCGGTGCGGGCATTCATCGCATCCTGACTTGCTTTGCTTGCGACGGTACATCAATTGCACGGAGAAGCATGACTTCCAGGAAGCAGCGCCGATATCGAGGTTGCATCAAATCCGAGGGCGGTTCTGACGGTAAGCATGAAGATCGGATCTGCAAGCGACTGCTTGTGCAGCGCGAATCCAACCTCAGCAAATGGACTCGTGACGGAGAGATCGGGGTTCGCAGCCCGAAAGGAAAAGCACATCAGAAACTCGCAGTCGTGGCGTTGGGCCTCGACACCGAAATCGATCACGTTGAGGTGCCAGTCTCCATCATCCCTCGTTAGAGGTATTAGGAGCTGGCGGGCGAGCGCCTCAAGACAGGCGCGGTTCTGCACGATGGATGCGGCCTTCTCGATCCCCAGTGAGCTCGGCATGCCGTGCACATCGACGACGACAACTTCTGTAAGATCCGAGAGTACCGCCATCCATTCGTCGCGCGGGGTAGCACCGAACCTGTTGATGAGCGAAAACTCACCAGGCGTTGCGAACCCCATTTCGCCGCGCGGCTCCGTTGCCGGCATCGGGTGAGAGCTCGATTTGGTGGCCGCCGGCAGCCGTGCCATCCGCGCCAAAGGATCGTTCAACTGCGAACAATATTCAATGGCTTCGATCGTCGCCCGCCGAATGCGATCGGTGGGCAGACCGCGACTCTCTGCAGGCATTGCGGCGGCTCTGCCCGTCCGAGCCGCTTGAGCGTTTCGAGCCAGCAGCGCCTCGAAATCCATCCGATAGTGTCGTCCAAACTGCAGATGCTTCTGCTTGAGCCGCGCCGACTGATCCCGAAGCCAAATGTCGCCAAGGTCTGCATAGGCGTCCGTATGGACTTCATTGATGGGCATGACAGACTCCTTGCTTGAGGCTATACCGTGCACAATGCCGGACTCGTGGAACGGAGACATGTTGCGACTGGCTCGCAATGAAGTGTAGGCAGCCGGTTCTGGGCGCGCTCTCCGTTTCTTGCGATTGAATCCAACACGCCTATCCGAATTTGTCGATCAGGCGTTTCGCACGTCTTGGTAACTGAATGCGTAAAACTGGAAGGTCCCGCTCCCTGCGCGCATCTTCCCTGCTGGCCTGCGCGTCGCGCTCATGCTGACCCTCCGGGCGCGAGCGTCATCAGGCTGGACAAGTCGAGACTCGCCTTCAGTGAGACGCACAGATTCATTGCGATTAAGGCGGGCAGTACATCGGCCCGGCGAACGCCATTGGCGAAGGCGCATTCAATGCTGCAACTATCCCCCTGATCAACGACGGCCAACGACGCTACGGGGGAACCTACCGTTGTGTGCAGACTGGCTACTGCCTCCGGCGGGCTGGGAAGTTCCAGCGGCTATCTGTTCCGTACGTGCGAAGGCTTGCGCGCCAATGGAAACCACCACGCGGCACTGGAGCGGCTAGCCACTCTAGTGCGCACCGCTCACACAGACGATGAGGTGCTGTCACTGGCCTGGACGGCGAGTCGACCATCGGATTGGTTTGCGCAGCAAGAATCGGAGTTTCGATCAACGCACGGATGCCTATTCTCTTGCTCAGGGCATCGAATGGTTTCGATGAACCTTCCCGAAACTAACTGTGAGGATCTTTCCAATGAGCAAAGAAGAGCAGAACAAGGCCGTCGTCGGTCGTTGGTTCACGGAATTCTGGGGCAAGAATGTCAATCTCGCGGTGATCGATGAAATTGCCGCGCCGAACATGCTGCTCAAGTACTCGCTGCACGAGCCCCGTCGTGGCCGTGAGGACATCAAGGCCTTCATGACCGACTTCCGTGCCGCGTTCCCCGATCTCAACTTTTGGGGCACGGCTGAGCTGATCGCCGAGGGCGACTATGTCGTCGGTCAGTGGGAAGGTGGCGGCACCCACACGGGCCCGGCATTTGATGACTTCCTGATCGGCGGTTTGCCTGCCGCAACCGGCCGCAAGATGCACTTCACCGGTACCACCGTGTTGAAGGTGATCGACGGCAGGATCGTAGAAGAACTCGGCCTGGACGACGGCGTGGCTGCGCTGACCCAGCTCGGCCTGATCAAGGGGGCCGCCATTAATGGAGACGGCTGATCTCCAGAAATCAGGAGAGGTCACGTGACGCCATACTGGCGTCGCGTGACCCTTCTTCATTGCGCACCTCATATTCACGTCGCGTGATTTCAGAATGCCCGAGCTGGAAACGGGGCGTACCGGATAGGATGAGGTCGTAGATTCCTGGACAGTGAGATCGATCAGCCTTGAGAGGACATCACTGCCACGATTCGAATCGGTTACCCACCCGGTGCCTATGATCTCTTTCACATCGGGCACCTCAATCTCCTGCGACAAGCCAAAGAGCATTGCGACATTCTCATCGCCGGCGTCGTGGCCGACGAGGTTCTGATTCAGTACAAGGGGGGGAAGCCCGCTTCGCGGGTTTCGGTGTCGAGGTTCCATATGGAAGGCTCACATCGAGCAGTGCGCTTTGCTGACTGGCCGAGATTGGCCGACAGCGGTCGTGCGCTGTCCCGGCGCCGAACCCGGGCTTCTGGACCATACCTCTGGAGCAGCCGCGCCCCCATCGGGCTGCACGGCAATCCAGCCAATTCCGGATTTCTAGTCCAGCAAAAGCGCACGTAGTCCAGCTAATTCCGGTTCCCTACAAGAGTTGGGCCTTCTCGCTGTCGCAAGGCGCCTCAACACCTCGGTAGTGCCCATCGCTCCCCCGGAATATGGCGAAGGCCCAGACGACCGATCGCGCATGCCCCCTCTCGTCTAAGCTTTGAAGCAGTCGGTTCACGTCAGAGGCTTGGGACGCTGCTGTGCCGGCAAGTGTGGAATCCAAGGAGAAACGCCCATGTCCAGACTCAGAGTTCACGGATTCGCCGTATCCATCGATGGCTACGGCGCCGGCCCCCGCCAGAGCCTTGCGGATCCCCTTGGCGTCGGAGGTACCGCCTTGCATGAATGGGTATTCGCCACGCGCACGTTCCAGCACATGTTTGGCGGTGTTGGGGGCACCACGGGGGCGGATGACGACTTCGCGGCACACGGCTTCGACCACATCGGCGCCTGGATCATCGGGCGCAATATGTTTGGCCCTGTCCGCGGCCCGTGGCCCGACGATAGTTGGATGGGATGGTGGGGCCCGGAGCCCCCCTATCACACGCCCGTATTTGTGCTGACCCACCATCCGCGCGAATCGGTCGCGATGGAGGGCGGCACCACCTTCCATTTCGTCACCGATGGCATCCATGCCGCGCTGGAGCGCGCCAGGGCAGCCGCCGGAGGGCGCGATGTCCGTTTGGGAGGCGGCGTGGCGAGCGTGCAACAATACCTGCGCGCCGGGTTGGTTGATGAAATGCACCTGGCGCTGGTGCCAGCGGTGCTGGGCGCGGGCGAAGCCTTGCTCGCCGGTATCGATCTGGGCAAGCTGGGTTACGCATGCACCCGGCACGTCGGGACGCAGACGGCGATGCACGTCGTGCTGACAAGGCGCCCATAGCCGAGCGGGGGAATTTGTAAAAAAAGCGCAAGCCTCGTCGATCCGGGGCACGTTCAAGCGTCGTGGCAGTACAGGGACGAGCGGGACGCTCCGCGCGGCCTTCCCCTATGAGTTCAACAGCGAAAGGAATCCACATGACCCAAGCCATCGCATATCTCGCCTTCGACGGCAACTGCGCCGAAGCCATGCGCTTCTACGAGCAGGCCCTCCACGCCAAGCTCGAAGTGCTGATGAGCGGCGCCGACTCGCCCATGGCCGACCAGATGCCGAAGGAGTTTGCCCACCGCATCTTGCACGCGCGGCTCGCACTGCCCGGTGGCGGCACCCTCTACGCCGGCGATAGCCCGGCGAACGTGCCGTACGAGGGCATCAAAGGCGTCTCCATCGCGCTCGACTATCCAAGTACGGAAGAAGCCGAGCAGGTGTTTGCCGCCCTTGCTGCCGGCGGCAAGGTGACCATGCCGATGCAACCCGCCTTCTGGGCCGAGCGCTGGGGCATGCTGGTCGACAAGTTTGGCACGCCGTGGATCGTCAATGGGCATCCGCTGCCATTCTGATATGGCATGCCCGACGGGGCAGGAGCCTCGTGCTGCGGCGCGGCTGCGCCCAACGTCGGCCGTCGCGCTGCGCGCGGCGGACTATCGAAAACGCTTGCTATCGCCAAAACGAAGCCTGAACGCGGCTGGGCTCAACGTCAGAAGACACCAAGCGCAAGACCGGCCGCCAATCCAGCGCCGAGTTCGGCACAGTGCGTAAGGTCTTCCGCGCCGATCTCCTTGTGTGCCAGGATGCGGTCCGGCGTCTGTGCATGGGTGCAGACTATCAGGCCTGGCGCCACACACTTGAGGCGCCAGCCGGTGGCGATGCGTTCGACCTGACGCAGTGCGTTCTGCCCGTCGCTGCCGGCACAGATCATGGTCGCGTACGGGCGGCCGTTCACACGGTCAAGTGCCGCGTAGTAGCAGCGATCAAAGAAGTCCTTCATCAGCCCGGACATCGCAGCCAGGTTCTCCGGCGTCGCGAACAGATAGCCGTCGGCTGCCAGCACATCGTCCGGGCCGGTCTCGGCCGCTCGCTGCAGCTTGACCGCGACGCCAGGCTGCATACGCGCCGCGTCGGCTGCCGCCTCGGCCATCTGCTCTGTTCCTCCGGTCATCGTGTGGTAGATGATCAACAGCGTCTTCATTCGTTCCTGCTCGCCGGCCGCCGGTACCCTGCGAACTCTATCACGCCGGCAAGGTCTTGATCACGCCACCACCCTCGTCATCCCGATGCGCTCGCCACCCGCCAGTATTCAGGGATGGCCGCTGTGTCCCTTCGCCAGCGGCAGCATTGGCTGCGCGCCGCTGGCCGGCCCGAGCTTCGCCTTTCTCTTGTCTGCCATGGCCTTGTCGATCACCTTCTGCTGCGCCAGGTCGTGAAACGCGTGGGCACGAAGGGGCAGTAGCAGGACGGGAACCAGGGTAAGCAGGGCAAATACAAGCTTCTTCATGGCAGGACTCCTTGTTGACGAGCGGGAGATGTCAAATCTCATGTCGGGGTAGATCACGTTCTTGCCTTCGCCGTTCAGAACCGGACGATCAGGTCCGCCGCTACCATGGTCTGGACCCGTTTCGTGCCGCCGTTGAAGGCGGGACTGCTTGCCGTATAGCGATTGATCTCGGGCCGGAAGATGAGCGACTGGTTGAAGAAGTGCGTCCAGCTCACTGCCTCGCCCCAGTATCTGGCGGGAGTGCCCGTGCGCTGGCCCTGGCGGTCGTCCATGTATTCGAGGCGGAACGAGACGCTGTCCTTGGAGCTGAACTGCCAGTTCAGGTAATCCACGACGGCGATTTCGCTGGTTTTGAAGCGCTTGCTCGGGTCGGTGAAGAAGGCACTGTTCAAGCATCCATTGGGGGTTGCCGGCCCGTCGCCGCCGACCTGGCCGGTACAAACGGGAACATTGTTCTCCTTCATGTACCAGGCCTCGATCGCGTTGTTCAACGTCTGGCTGAAGCGGTGGCTCCAGGTTGCCACCCACTGGTTGACGTTGTTGTATGCATAGTTGGCGCCGTTGATCGTATTCGCGCAGCCGTAGATCGAGTCGGAATTGGCATTGTTGATCCACTGCGCGCAAACCAGTGGCGACAGCTTCGAACCCTGGGTGCCGGGCATGGTGTCGTTGCCGCCGGTCAGGCCAAACTGCACCGTCCAGTTCTTGCTCAGCTTGATGGAATCAACCACGCCGATCTGCGTGTACGGGTCATACGCATAGAGCAAAGAGTGACTGAACATATAGTTGTCGGGCGCGAGCTGGGCCTCGATGTCGGGCAGCGAGATAAAGCGACCCACACGAATGTTCATGCCCTCCGCAACGCCAGGAATGTACGTATCGACATACGCCATCGGGATGTCGAAGCCGTATTGCTGGTTCTTGCTGAGCAACTGGTTGCTCCAGAAACCCTTCATGGTGGTGAAGCGGTAGTCCATGCCGTACAGCAGGTCGAAGCGGAAGCCGAAGTCGATGTGATCGGTCTGGTACGTGTCGGGCAGGCGCGTCACACGCAGGTCCGCCTGGTGTAGTTGTATCGAGTTGGGGATCTGATCGTAGGCGGCCGGCGCGTTCGTGTAGCGGTTGCCAGGCTGCCGCTGCGAGGTGCTCATATTGCCGCCGATTTCCACCCAGCCGCTGATTTGCGTGCGCGAATCCTTCCAGAAGTCGGTGGACTCGCTCAGCGCCTTCATCAGCGGATAGACCGGCGCGTTATTGCGGTCGCCGATGGTCGGCGTGCCGCCCATCTGATATTCACCGTAGGGAAAGGGCGGGGAGTTCTGCGGCGCGGGAAACTTGCGCAGTTCGGGCGCGTCCCCACCGCTGCCGCCGTCGCCCGTGTAGGGCCACGGCGTATCAGGCATCGCCTGCGAACCATCGGCGTACGCGCGGATGAACGTGCCGATGGCGCTGCTGGATTCCGGCTTTGGCGCAGCCACTGAGGTTGCCGCATCGTCGGCGAAGGCGCACTGGCCGAGCGCCAGGCTGAGGACACCAAGCAAGGCCGGCATTAGCCTTGGCAGCCTTGGTAGTTTTTGCACTTTGAACGACAGCATATTCTAGGTTCACTTGGAATGGGGCACGTTTTATGACTTCTCCTGAACGTAAGGCTTGATGAGACTCCCCTGGCCTGCCTTGCGTTGCCAGCGATTTAGCCATGCACCACATAAAATATTCGTTAAGAATGCTGCACTGCGATATAGAAGATTCAATAATGCCAGCAGCCCGGCACACATCTGGTGCAAAGCTTTGAATTCCGACATGGAACCGCAAGATATTCTTTATGTCTTCGATATTTTGCCGCCCGTTTTTTGATCATTTTTTTATTTGTATTTAGGCTTAATGGATCTAAGTCGGTAACTCTCTTGCGAAGACAATGCATTGTGTAATCTTGATCGACGATGAACGTTCGATGCAGTTCATCCTGCGGCGCTTCCTGGCAGGAGAGGGCTATCAGGTCTTCGTGGCCGAGAGCGGCAAGGAGGGCATCAAGCTGGCCGGCTCCCGGCGGCCTGATGTGGTTCTGCTCGATGTCCGCCTGCCGGATATGAGCGCCATACGCGTGATCGATGAAATCCGCAAATGGTCGAGCGTGCCAATCCTGGCGATCTCGGGATCGGACACGGAGGACGACAAGATCCGCCTGCTCGATGCCGGCGCCGATGGCCACCTGACCAAGCCCTTCGGCATGGGCGAACTCGCGTCGCGGATCCGCGCATTGCTGCGGCGACGCTTTCCGGAACTGGACGCCGCGCCGCTGCGCAAGAAGAGCCGGCTCCAACTCGATCCGTTCGCATGTGTCGCCAGCATCGACGAAAAGACGATCGCGGTCACGCCGCGCGAGTTTCGCCTGCTCTGGCTGCTGTCATCGAGCCAGGGCAAGGTTGTGCCGCACGGGCGCCTGCTCAGCGAGGTCTGGGGCCCCTCGCATCAGGGCGATGCGCACTACCTGCGCGTCGCCATCGCCAGCCTGCGCAAGAAGTTGAGCCAGGCCGGCGGGCAACCACACATCATCCGCACCGTGCCAAAACTTGGGTATGTGCTTGATCAAGACAAGAGGCAACAATGAACGGAGGAAACGGGAACCCTCACTGCCGGTGATGCGCCTGGCGGTGCACAGACCGACGATGACGACCAAAGCCCCGGCTGCAACCGCGATGCTGGACCTGGGCAAGGCCAGAGATACGGAGGGGTCGAGAACGTCGCGTGATACCTGCCAGCGCGACCTTCTCTGGTTGATTATCCTGGAACGCAAGCCGGGGCGTGGCTGAAGCTATTGCGCGCGCAGATCGTGCCGTCGCGACCGTGGATCACAAGTTCGACGCTTTCGCGCCGGGCTTGTACCGCACCAGCGGCAATAGCCTTCTCCTGGGTCTCGTGGTGCGATTCGGCGTATCTTGCGCCCTCGCGAATGACATCCCAGCCGTCTTTGTATGGCTTGATGTGGATATTGCTGTCCATGGCAGTCTCAACCGTCAGATAAGTAGATTGTTTGCGTTGCGCGGGGGCGGCACCGGCTGGCATGTCATCGTTTTCCCTGGGGGATATGTCTTTGCCGGTGTGGCGCAGGCTCTTCCATCAGGTACGCGGCATGGTCGAACCCAGCCGTCGGGAGGGCCGTCGCGAGGGCGTGCATGGCCGCGTCATGCGCGCCGTCTTCGAGTCCTATGTGCACGGTGGCCTGGCCGCGGCGAGCGTGGACCTCGACGATATAAACGCGAGCTGAATGCCCGATGACTTGATGCAGCCACTGGCGCAGTGCTAGCACTTGGCTTGACGTTACAGCCACGCGCAGACGGATCCAGCGACTCGTGGTGTCGGGGGCGTCCCCGCGTGCTGCTGCGGAGCACCCGCTATCGTGGCCACCATGCCGCCGCGGGACGGAGGCAAAGGCAACGAGCAGGCTTGTCGGTTGCATAGGGTTGAGACCCGCGCGGGGGCAGTTCGGCTGTTGATGATTGAATGCTAAGGAGCGCGGCGTCAACATGGCGCAGCAATCCTCGCATCCCGCATCAATATCTCATCAAGATGCGGGGCCAGCGCCGAGCCGCAGTGCGACAGCCTTTGCATCGCCGTTGCGCGTGCCGGTTGTGCCATGTGATGGAATGACTCTGTCAGCCATGCCAGACATGTTCTCGTCATAACCTCGCTCGCTGGTCAAGCACCTTTGTCGCTAAGCCACAGGCTCAGCGAACTCTCGGGTGCAGGCGCGCTTGCATCTACATTAGTCACAAAAGGCTTTCCGTCCTCATTTCGCTGGCAGCAGCGTCGGATGCGGCCTGCGGCGCGGGCGCTCACGCGGCAGCGTGTAGTGAGCAGGGAGTGATTATTAGATAGCATTGGTGGCATTGTCGGAGTGGTGGAGGCGCCTGGCCGGCAAGCCTCCTGATCCGCTCGCACCGATACCCGCCATGCGACGCGGTCGTGAAGCACACGCGATATTCGAAAAGAACGCCGCGCTGACTAAGCAGGGTCAAGATGACGCGACTGCGCAGTATGATTTTCGGGCCGCCCCGAGATCCGCTCGCCCAAGCGCCGCCATTCAGAACCGATGCCGCACGCCCACAATCGCGCCAACCTGGCTCTGCCCGGCGCCGACCTGTTCCGTGGTATTCACCAGCGTCGTCGCATTAGCATTCAGCGATGGCCCGAACCCAGACAAGCCCATCGCCGATCCATCCCGGTTCTTCGCGTAGGCGAGGATCGTATAGAGATCGGTGCGCTTGGACAGCGCGTACGTGCCCGACAACACAAAGCTCAGCGGATCGGCCGATGAATTGCGCACGTCGGTGTAGTACGCAGCGCCGGTCAGCGACACCGCTGGCGTGGCCTGGTACTGCACGCCGGCCCAGTAGAGGTTGGTGCGCAGGGAATTGGTGGTGAAGTCGCCACGGTAGTAGCGGTAGCCCGCCAGCACCTTGACCGACGAGAAGGCATACGCCGCTGCCACGGCGGCGCGGCGCTCGCGGTTGTCCTGCAGCGTGACCGTGCTGCCGCGGACTTCGTCGTAGGCCACGCGCGCGGACAGGGGGCCGTTGGAGTAGCCCAGGCTGGCGCTCCATTCCCGTCCTGCCTTGGACGCGCCGGCGATTTCGCCGCCGGCGGTGCTGTCGTAGCCGGTGCTGTAGAGCAGGCCGTAGTAGATGCCGCCGGTGGTGCCGGTGAACTTGATGGAGTTGTCGGCGCGGCTGGACATCCATTTGTCGTGCATCAGCAGGGAGTAGCGGGTCGAGATGACCATCGGGTCGAATGCCGACGAGAAATCGAACAGCAGCGTCTGATGGCGGCCGAGGGTCAGCGTGCCAAACGCGTTCTGCAGGCCGACGAAGGCCTGGCGGCCGAACAGGCGGCCGCCCTGGTTGACCTTGCCAGTGTCGAGGTCGAAGCCGTTCTCCAGTACGAATACGCCCTTGATGCCGTTGCCCAGGTCTTCCGTGCCACGCAGGCCAAAGCGCGAGGTGGAGAGGTTGCCGGTGGACATGCGCACCGTGGAGTCGCTGCCGCCGGCGGCGTTGGGCACGTGGCTCAGGTATTCGATGCCGGCGTCGACCACGCCATAGAGCGTGATACTGCCTTGCGCCATTGCGGCGCCGGGGATGAGCGGCAACAGCGCCAGCCATGCACGAGATTTCATTGCTTTGATTTCCTTATGATTTGCGACGCCCCAAGGGCTCGGGCATCGCAGCGGCGTCAATGTAGCCTCATAAGGACAAGGCAAGAAAGGGAGTTCCCGGGACAGACTGTTCCTGTCGGCGAACAGTTGGTTCAGCCGGCTGCCGGCTGCCGGTCGGCACGCCCGTGCCGGCAAAGGTGGCGTCCGGCCGTACCGGCTCTGGAGCCTGCTGAGGCTCGAGTGGAAACGGCGCTGTGTAAATGGATAAAAGAAGAAGGTTTCGATCTCAAAGGGACCTGATGCTGGAGTTGTATTTAATCCTAGCCAATAGCCTGTGCGGACTGGTATCTTTAATAGTAGCTTCGGTTACCTGCCCAGAAACGGGCTAATCTGCGCCTTGTCTCCACTGGCACCGCGCCAGTGCGAGGTACGCAATCCGTTGTGCCAGGAGTTAACGAGCAAGACCTTGGAGCGCGCCATAGTGGTCTGGTTGGCTGAGATTGTGCGTAAGTTTCTTCGCCTTAGCGAAGGGCGAATACTGGTGGAGCAACTGCGGCTGCTACTGGGCAATGTCGGCAGTTCTGTCGTTCCCGCGGTGCTTTTGGCCCTGGTGTTGGTCTGGGCCTTATCCAACGATAGCAACGCCTTCGGCCTGAGGGTGTGGTGTGCGGTAGTGATCCTGTCCAAGCTTTACTCCGCCTATCACGCGCGCCGCGTCCTTGCAGCCGGCCTTGCCATCGAGCAGGCCCCTCGCCTCGTCTTGGTGCTGATGGTGCTGAACCTGGTGGGTGGCGCGGCTTGGGGCGCTTTGGCATGGGTTACGCTCGATACGACCTCCGTCGTGGGGAGCATCTTGGTGAACTCGGTCCTGGCGGGTGTGGCAGGCAGTTCGATGTCGATGCTTTCACCAGTGCTGCCGGTGTTTGTCGTATTTATCGTCTTCGAGTTTATCGCTACCGCGTCCAAGTTCTGGCAGATGGGGGATCCGGCTTATACCGCGCTGGCACTGACACTTGTCTTCTATCTTGTCTCGCTCATCCTGCAGGCGCGGAACAGCGCTATTGCGGTGCGTGCCGCAATCGACGTGCGCTTCGAAAATATGGAATTGCTGGCGCGGTTACGCGAGGAATCCATTAAGGTGCAGCACGCGCATAGGGAGGCGGTTACGGCCAATCTGGCTAAATCAAGATTCCTCGCGGCGGCCAGCCATGATTTACGCCAACCGGTTCACGCGCTGGGGTTGTTTCTGGAAGTGCTCGCACGCGGCGAACTCACCGAGATCCAGCGCGGTGTGCTCGGGAATGCCCGCTCCGCTTCCGAGGCGTCCGCTGGCATGCTCAGCACGCTGCTCGATTTTTCACGGATCGAAGCGGGTGTCGTCGATGCACAAGTACGGCCGTTTCACCTGCAGCCACTGCTTCACAAGATTGAGAATGAACTTGCGCCGCAAGCCAATGCGAAAGGCCTGGTTTACCGCACGCGCGATACCCATGTGGCCCTGCAATCTGATCCGGCATTGGTGGAATTGATCTTGAGAAACCTGGTGTCCAATGCCATTCGCTATTCCGAGCGAGGCGGTGTGCTGGTGGCGTGTCGCACTCGCGGCAATCAAACACGGCTGGAGGTCTGGGATACGGGAATCGGTATCGACCCGCTTCAGCACGAGGAGATATTCCGCGAATTCCATCAACTCGGTAATTCCGAACGGGACCGCAACAAGGGGCTGGGTCTGGGCCTGGCTATCGCGGATGGCCTGGCGCGCACGCTAGGGCATGAATTGTCTCTGTCGTCCAGGCCAGGGCGCGGCAGCGTGTTCAGGTTGATCTTGCCGAATGCGCGCGTTCCAGTCATCAGGGATGAGCGTGAAAATGATCATGCCCCTTTGCAAAAGCTCGACGTGCGAGTGTTGGTCATCGACGATGATGAGGTTGTGCGCGCGGGCATGCTGCACTTGATCCAAGACTGGGGTTGCAGGTGCGAGGCGGTTGAATCGATCGAGGATGCACTAGCTTGCGCACGCGTCAATCCCCCGGATATCGTCATCAGCGATTTCCGGCTGCGCAATCAACGCACGGGCGCTCAAGCGATTGACGCGCTGCGTACGGAGTTTGGCGTGAATCTGCCAGCGCTCCTCATTACCGGCGACACTGCACCAGAGCGGTTGCGCGATGCGCGGGCCAGTGGGATACCCCTGCTGCACAAGCCCGTGGCGCCGAGCCAGTTATATAGGAGACTGGTGAGCGTGCTGACCGACATGGATAGGTAGGAGGCGGGACAGCCTGCGCCTGTCGGCGAACCGCCTGTCCTGGCTCCCTTGGTTCCTTTCCCGCTTACCGCTTGCGCTGCAAAAACTCGTTCATATACCGCTGCGGCTCACCGGTCTCGAATGCACTGCCAAACTCTGCCACGCTGTTGTTGATGGACACATCCAGCGGGGCTTCTTCCCACTCGCGCAACAGCCGCTTTTGCTGGCGCACCACGGTGGGGCCGAAGCCGGCCAGCAGCGTGGCGAGGCGCTCGATCTCGGCGTCCAGTTCGCCCAGCGGCACGACCTTGCTCACCAGGCCCCAGGCCAGCGCTTCGCGCGCGTCGGAGATCTCGCCGGTCAGCAACATCCACGCGGCGCGGGCGTTGCCGATCAGGCGGGGCATCAGCGCGGCGTGGATCACGGACGGAATGCCGACCTTGACCTCGGGCATGCCGACGTGGGTGTTGTCGGCGGCGATGCGGATGTCGCAGGCCAGCGCGAGCTCCAGCCCGCCGCCCAGGCACCAGCCGGGCATGCGCGCGATCACCGGCACGGGGAAGTGGCGCAGCGCGTCGCACAGGCCGCGCAGGCCGCTGATGAAGCGCTGCGCCCTGTCGCGGGTGAGGGCGGCCATCTCCTTGATGTCGGCGCCGCCGATAAAGCCTTTTTCCCCGGCGCCTTGCACGATCAGCACGCGGATCTCGTCGCGGGCAGCGAGTTCGGTCACGGCCTGGGTCAGTGCGGCGATGACCGGCGTGCTCAGGATATTGAGCGAGCCTGCCTCGCGGATGGTGAGGGTGGCGATGCCGAGCGCGTTGATCTCGACGCCGGCGTATTGCTTGTCGTATTGCTTGTCGTGCGGCTTGCTATCTGCGTGGCTCATGGCTCTGCCTTACTGCAATTTGGTGAAATGGATATCTTCGACGACCTTCTTCCAGTGCGCGTTCTGGCCGCGGATCAGGTCGGCGAATGCCTTGCGGGTCATCGGTGCGGGAATGGCGCCTTGCTTCTCGATGGCGGTGACGACCTCCGGATCGGCCAGGACCTGCCGCACTGCGTCGTTAAGCCTGTCCAGGATAGCCGCCGGCGTGCCGGCCGGCGCGCCCAGGCCGAACCAGGAGGGATTGTTCATGGCCGGCAGGCCGGCCTCGGCATAGGTTGGCACATTGGGCAGCACCTTCAGCCGCTGCCTGGCCGCCACCGCCAGCGGGCGCAGGCGGTGGCCCTGGATCAGGCTGGAGGAGGAGGGGATGTTGTCGAACACCACCTGGATCTGTCCCGCCACCGCATCGTTGAGCGCGGGGCCCAGGCCCTTGTAGGGCACGTGGAGCATCCTGGTGCCGGTCTCGTTCATGAACAGCTCGCCGTTCATATGGCTCAGGCCGCCATTGCCCGAAGAGCCGAACGAGTACTTGCCCGAGTTGGCCTTCAGCAGCTTGATAAAGGCGGGCAGGTCGCTGGCCGGGAAGGCGGGGTTGACCACCAGCACGTTGGGCACGTCGGCGAGGTTGCTGATGGGTTCGAAATCCTTGACGGGGTCGTAGGCGGTTTTTGCGTACACGTTGGGGTTGACCGCGTGCGAGCTTTCCACTTCCATGACCAGCGTATAGCCGTCGGCGGGCTGCTTGGCCGCATAAGCACTGCCCACGGCGCCGCCCGCGCCGGGGCGGTTTTCCACCACAACGGGTTGCTTGAGCACGGCGCCGAGGTGGGTGCCGACGATGCGCGCGATGATGTCGGTGGTGCCGCCGGCCGCGTAGGGCACGATCAGCTTGATGGGCTTGTCGGGGTAGGCCGAGGCGTGCGCGCCGCTGGCAAGGCTCAGGCCAGCGAGCAGCGTGGTGGCGATGATGGGTTTGTTCAAGCGAAGTCTCCGGATGGATTTGTTTATGTGTTGGTGCGCGCTGTCACTAGCTGGCGTTGCGCCGGCCGTGCTCATCGAGCAGCGGCGGGGGCGCCAGCGCTCGCGCGCCGCTACTGGCCAGCATGGGGTTGCGGATCATCGGCACGCGGCCAAGCACCGGGTGCTCGGCTTGCTGCATCAGTTGGCGGTGCGCCACCTGCGGATGCGCGAACACTTCTGCCATCGAGTGGATCGGGCCCCATGGCACGCCGGCCGCATCGAAGGCTTGGGTCCAGCTCTGCCGGTCACGGGTGGGGAACACATCGGTGAGCAGCTTGCGCAGCGCCGGCAGGTTGGCGATGCGCCCGGAGTTGCTGGCGTAGCGCGCGTCTGTTGCCAGCGCGCCGAGGCCCGCCACTTCGCAAAAGCGCGCGAACTGCGTGTCATTGCCGATGGCAAGGATCAGGTAGCCATCCGCGCAGCGGAAGACTTCATACGGCGCGCAGTTGGGATGCGTATTGCCGCTGCGTTGCGGCGCCCTGCCGGACACGAGGTAGTTGGATGCCTGGTTGGCATTGAGCGCCACGGCCACGTCGAGCAGGGCGATATCCAGGTACTCGCCCTCGCCCGTGGCGTGGCGGCGTAGCAAGGCCGCCAGCACGGCCGAGGTGGCATACATGCCGGTGGTCAGGTCCACCACCGCCACGCCCGTGCGCAGCGGGCCGGCGCCCGGCTCGCCGTCGGGGTGCCCGGTGTAGCTCATCAGTCCGCCCATGCCCTGGAACACATAGTCGTAGCCGGGCTTGTCGGCCATCGGGCCACTCTGGCCAAAGCCGGTGATCGACAGGTAGACCAGCCGCGGGTTGAGCGCCTTGAGCGTTTCGTAGTCCAGGCCGTAGCGGCGCAGCGTGCCAACCTTGTAGTTCTCCACCAGGACATCCGCTTCCAGCGCAAGCTGCCGGATCTGCGCGGCGCCTTCGGGGGTAGCGTAGTCGATGGCCACGGATTGCTTGCCGCGGTTGCAGCAGATGAAGTAGGCGGAGAGGCCGGCCTGGCTATCGCCGCTCGCGCTGTCTTCAGGCGCTTGCAAGTAGGGCGGGCCCCAGCCGCGCGTATCGTCGCCGTGACCGGGGCGTTCTATCTTGGTGACTTCGGCTCCAAGGTCGGCCAGGTTCTGCGTGCACCACGGGCCGGCCAGTATCCGGGACAAATCCAGCACCTTGATGCCGGCCAGGGCCTGATGAAGCATGGGTTCTCCGCAAGACAGGTAGTGATAGTGCGGGCGAGTGTATCGGCGGCCCCCAGGGGCGGGCCAGTTCATAGTTTTCAAGGAAGCGTTCGCCGAATTCGAATGGCGCGGGGAGGCCGGGGGAGGCCGGGGGCGGCCTGAAGTGAATTCCGGGAGGCTCGGCTGCAAACGGTGCCGCATTCCTCTCCTAGCGGCGTGCGGCACGCGCTACACTTGAGCTACCGCGCCTGCGATCGAGAAGTAGATCGAGCAGAAGCATCCGGATTCCGGCGCGGCCAATTTCCTGCTTCACCTACCCCCAGCGAGGAGATGCATCATGTCGACACCGTCCAATCCGTTCACCGATTTCAGCAAGTTGCTTGAGCAGTACAAGCTCCCCGGGGTCGATATGACTTCGGTGATCGAAGCGCGGCGCAAGGATATCGAAGCCATCACGGAGGCCAACAAGGTGGCCTACGAAGGCATGCAGGCACTGGTGCAGAAGCAGACGGAGATCCTGAGCAAGACCATGCAGGAGATCCAGGAGGCGGCGCAAAAGATGACCACCGGCGGCAACCCGGCCGAGGCCATGGCCAAGCAGGGCGAGTTCGTTCAGCAGGGCCTGCAGCAGGCCTTCAACAACATGCGTGAACTGGCGGAGATGGCGCAGAAATCCCAGGCCGAGGCGCTGGCCGTGATCACCAAGCGCGCGGAGCAGAATATCGAAGAGGCGAAAAACCTGATGAAGGGAAAGGGCAAGTAAGCGCAAGCAAGCGCAAGCGATCCGCTGTTGCGGACAGCCTCGCCAGGCCAGGATCGCTCCCGATCCTGGCCTGGCGAG
>NZ_BAAILO010000101.1:133491-135131 GCF_054589115.1 Cupriavidus sp. 8B
CGAACGCCAGCCCGCTGATCTCGCTGATCGCGGGCATCCTGATCCTGATCATGCCACGGCTGCTCAACTACATCGTGGCGATCTACCTGATCATCATCGGCCTGCTAGGGCTGTTCGGCGGGCACCTGCACTGAGGCGCCCGGCATAGCCGCGGGCATTGCGCGGATCTCCCGCACGGCACGGGAAGACCGCGCTGCGCAGGCGCGCTTTACTTCAAGATGCCTTGACTGCGCGGCGAGCGTTTTGCTGGACTGCGCCAGTCGCGGCCGCGGTCGATGCTTCGATGTTGGACTTGACCGTTTCAGCGGCTTGCTTCGAGGCCTTCTGCACCGACTCGTAGGTATGGTTGGCGGCCGCAACCGTCTGCTGCAGCAGGGTAGTGAGCGCTTCCGAGCCGGCCGGCGCATTCTTCACGAACGTATCGACGAAGGTCTGCACGCTGCGGGTGTGCTGTTCGTATTGCGCTTCCACCGTCTTGGTGAGCTCGGCCTGCGTGGCCGAGGCAATCTCGTACACATGCCGGGCATACGCCAGCGCCTTGTCGGCTGCCGGCTGCGCGAGCTTACCCTGTGCGCTGAAGACATCTTTCAGGTCGCCGCCGGACAAGGCCGCCTGGATGGTTTCCTGGCTTTCGGCCAGGCTCGACTTCGCGGCTTGCAGGTTCAGCTCGGCCAGTTTCTGGAAACCGTCGAAAGCCGTATTCGTCAGTGCGAACCAGTTGGCGAAATGCGCTTTCTGGGCTTCGGCGAACTGGTCGGACGAAAAAACGAACATGCGTATTCTCCTGTGAATCGCCTGGCAGCCTGGCCGACATGCACGGGATGTGCTGTCGCGGTAACCGGGTCGAAATATGAGATTCGGAAAGGGCGGCATCACTGATTTGCGCAGTGCACCATCCAAGGGAAGATTCTAGATCCCTCTATTTGGATAGCCCCTAGGGAGATACCCGGACAAACCGGATATCTCGGGTGTTGCTGTGCAGCATGGTCGACATGGGCGTACCCAACTGTGTGGGGGTGCTTTCGGCAGCACCGTCCTCCTCCCATCGCCCATACGCATTGGGGGCCGGTGGACCGGCTCAGCCAGGGCGCACATTGGGCCCGCAAACGCATCGCCCGGCCGCGGGAGCGTGGCAGTGACAGACGGAGTCCTCCGCTTGCCGATGACCGTCTTCCCGCTCCCGCCGTGCGGCAAACTGCGATTGCCTGGGCTTATGCTGCCGGCTTTTCGAACGCGCGCAGCGGCTTGAGGAATTCCAGCGTGCGCTCGCGCTTGAGCAGCCTCGGCAACGCCTGCTCATATGCCTGCCGGTAGGGCCGGCTCAAGTGATGCGTCTGGAAATACGCGGGGCTGCAAGCCCAGGTTTCGTACAGCACCAGCGTATCGGGGTCTTCGACCGAGCGATGCAGGTAGGTGTTGACGAAATCCGGCTCCTTGGCCATTTGCTCCAGCACTTCCAGCAAGCTGGATTCGAGTTCGTCGCGATGTTCCGGCTTGCCCGGCAGGTGGACGATAAAGGCGATGTTTTCGCTCATGGTATTCAGTGCTGTTCCATAAAATCTGCTCAAAGTTGAGCATTGGATTTATCCGCACTTCGTTGACGCGGCTTGCGCCGCCCAACTGAAGCCCCTTGACGCTCA
>NZ_BAAILO010000102.1:0-2240 GCF_054589115.1 Cupriavidus sp. 8B
GCTGTAGCGCTACGTTAATGGAGAGTCCGATTGCTCGGATTCTCCCCCCGTAGGCAATACCTTCGCATACTCCACATTAGTGTCTACTCGACATTAATCGATTAATGATCGGCCAATCATTAATCGATGCCGACGGGTGTTACGACCCGGGCGACTTCAACGACGGCCTACTGCTGGGCCTCAAAGGCACGATGGCACAGGCCGAACTGCACTTTTTGCGCGGGCGCCTCCAGGGCGGCAAGCTCAACAAGGCGCAGAAAGGCGAGTTGCGCTTTCCGCTGCCCGTCGGCTTATGCTACGACGATGACGGCCGCATTGTTCTGGATCCCGATGATGAAGTGCGCGGCGCTGTGCAACTCGTGTTTCATCTGTTTCAGGAGACCGGCAGCGCTTATGCGGTCGTCAAGCGCTTCGCCGAAGGTGGCTTGCGCTTTCCCAAGCGCGCCTATGGCGGTGCCTGGGCGGGTCGACTCATCTGGGGTCGTCTGAGGCACGAACGCGTACTTGGGTTGATCAGGAATCCGTCGTATGCGGGCATCTATGTCTTTGGACGGTACCAGTACCGCCAGCGCATCACGCCAGAAGGAGAAGTCCATAAGCGCGTGCAGCCGGTGCCAAAGGTGGACTGGCGCGTCCATCTACCCAAACATCACGAGGGATACATCACTCCGGAGGAGTTTGAGCGCAACCAGGCACGCTTGGCGCGCAACCGGACGAACGGTGAAGGCACCGTGCTCAGTGGTCCGGCGCGTGAAGGATTAGCGCTGCTTCAGGGGCTGGTGCTATGTGGCTGCTGTGGTCGGGCGCTGACAGTACGGTACCAGGGGAACGGCGGCATCTACCCAATGTACTTGTGCAGCGCGCAGCGCCGCCAGGGTTTAGCGACCAAGGATTGCATGAGCGTGCGCAGCGACCTGCTCGACAACGCGATTGGCGCCGAAGTGCTCAAGGCACTGCAACCGGCCGAGCTCGAACTGGCCTTGACCGCCCTGAAGGAACTCGAGCAGCGCGATCACGCCATCATGCGCCAATGGCACATGCGCATCGAACGCGCCGAGTACGAGGTCGCGCTCGCCGAACGTCGCTATCAGGAATGCGACCCCGCCAACCGTCTGGTCGCGAGCACCCTCGAGCGGCGCTGGAACGACGCGATGCTTCGCCTCGAATCGATCAAGACTGAGGCCGATCAATTCCAGAACCAGAAAGCGCGCGTCGCCACGCCCGAGCAGAAGGCTCGGGTTCTCGCACTGGCCGGCGATCTGCCGCGCCTCTGGCGCGCTCCGACGACTCCAGCGAAGGAGCGCAAGCGCATGTTGCGACTGCTCGTCCGGGACATCACGGTGGAGAAGTTACCTACAATGAGACAGGCCGTCCTACACATCCGCTGGCAAGGCGGCGCCTGTACTGACATCACCGTGAACTTGCCAATGCCGGCCGCCGAAGCGATGCGCTATCCAGCCGTGCTCGTCGAGCAGGTGCGCGAACTGTCGCAGCATCTATCCGATCGTCAAATCGTCATGACCCTTAATCAGGGGGGCTTGCGCAGCCCATTAGGCAGATCCTTCACGCTCTCCATGGTCAAATGGATCCGCTACCAGTACGGAATTCCGTCAACCAGCTTCAAGCGGCCTGACGAGATCACCGTACAGCAGCTCGCCCATCGCCTGGAGGTCAGTGCGCACGTCGTGTATTACTGGATCGAGCGTCAGGTGGTCCAGGCCCGTAAGCTCGACGGGCGGGGCCCGTGGTGGATCACCCTGGATCCCGCCAAGGAGCAGCAACTGCGGAACTGGATACGCACTTCAGGGCATCTTCAGCCGCAACATTCCAACATTCAACTGTGAGAGGTGCATTATGAGATCACCGTCGGTATTCCCAACGGCCTCGTTCCCGCACCTCCCGCTTTGGGTATGTCAACCCGCAGCACCGGCGGCGGCATGTAGCTGCCGGAGGACATCCGATTCCAGATCCGATACAGATTGTTCTTCAAATCCGCCTCGAATTCCTTCATCGACTGCCCATCCACGCCCGCCGCCCCACGGTTGGCCTTCACCTGTTGATATGCTTCCCACACCTCACGTTTGGAAATACAAAACGGTTTTGCTTTATCCATGCGGGTCCTCCCCTTGCGGGTTGCCCGCAGTACAAAGCCAGACGATGACGCCCCTTCGGTCCAGCCCCATTACAGGACCTTCAGCCCTACTACGGACGTCTCCGCCCCTGTGCCCCGCATCGGTACT
>NZ_BAAILO010000103.1:0-1391 GCF_054589115.1 Cupriavidus sp. 8B
CCCCGGCCCCCCCCGCGGCTACATCGGCGGCACCTTCCCCGCCGCATCCGACGCCCGGATCGACGCGCTCAACCGCGAGCATATGTCGAGCGGCAAGTACTTCCACAACACGCACTCGCTGGCCCTCGCCTATACGCCGGAGAACGGCATCGACAAGGTGTTCGAGCGCATGGCGTACCACATGACGGTCGGCAGCAAGAACTTCGTCGTGGCTGCCTTCGAAACCGCCAAGGACGTGCTGCTGGCCCGCAATGCCTTCGCCTTCGACCTGCAACGCACCGAGGCCGACGCCAAGCGCTTCGAATCGATGCTCGACGCCTTCTCGGGCGGCGTGACCAAGCTCGGCCTCACGCGCCTGGCCCTACAGGACAGCCTCGCGGCCTTGCACCAAACCGCCAACCCGACCGTGCCGCCGCGCCGCATTCGCTTCCCGGTGACGCTGCTGGACACCCATCTGACCGAGTCGGAAGTGACCAGCGGCTCGGACAAGCTGCTTTTTGAATCGGCACACGGCAAGCGCTATGCCGCTGTCGTGGCGGTCAAGGAATGGATGGGCTTCCAGGAAGCCGCGCTCGACGCCCTCACGCAACTCGACGTCGAACTGGATATTTGCATTCTCTATCGGTTCCTCGACACCCATAAAGCCACCAACTACATCGAGAAGATTCGCCGCTTCTACAAGATGGCGAGCTTCAACCTCTGGGCGATCGTCAAACAGGCGGCGGCCAAGGAAGAAGCAGAGAATGATGAGGGCCGCGAGCAACTGGCCGCCGAGGCAGGCGACGCGCTGCGCCGCCTGACCGCCGAAGGCCAGCAGCACGGCTTCGTCAATATCTCGGTCATCGTCTATGGTGACTCAGAAGCCGAGTGCGAGGATGCGGTCAGCGATGTCGTGGGTGCCATCACCAATGCCGGCTTCGGTCCGATCCGCGAGAAGGCCAACCTCCTACCCGCCTGGAACAGCACGCTGCCCGGCCGTTGGGATAAGCAGCGTCGGCTGCAATTTGTGGAAACGCCGGCAGTCTCCGACATCGCCCCGCTGCGCTCCGTGCGCCCCGGTCCGACCCGTAACAACTGGCTCACCAACATCTCTGGGGTGGAAACGCCCCCTCTCACCTGCCTGCCGACCCGTCATCGCACCGCGCAACGGGTGGACATGCACCAGCCGGGCGGCAACGGCCACTTGCTCGTACTCGGCCCCATCGGCGCCGGCAAGTCCGTGATGCTCAACTTCCTCGTTACGCAGGCGGGCCGCCAGGGAGCCCGACGCATCCGCTTCGACAAGGACCGCTCGACGCGCATTCCGACGCTGCTGGCCGGCGGCAAATTCGTCGACGTGACCGGCCGCTTTCAGGCCGCCACGCAGACCAATCCCCTGTCGTTGCTGGGTA
>NZ_BAAILO010000104.1:0-14675 GCF_054589115.1 Cupriavidus sp. 8B
ATCTTCCCAGCCATGCAATCGACTCCCGATCAACGCCTTGATCAGATAACGCGTCAGACTCGAATCGGTTGTCATGATTTATACAAGTCTCAATAGAAGCGCGGCACAGATGGATCTGCAAGCGATCTCGAATGCACAGGCAAAGCTTGAACTGGCGTTGGCGATTGCCAGTGAGAACTATCACCAAGCGCTCGCAAACGCTAAACGGCTGCGGCGATAGCAGCGCCTGCCACCCCTAGATCCGTTCAATGACTCGGTGAGAGTCCCCGAAATGCAGCGCGCGACAGCATTCATCTCTCGACTCTTCCTGGTCGTCGTGCCGCCATCAACACCATTGAAGGGAAGTGGGGGGACCAGATAGCGGAAACACACGAATTCAGCGATGCAATAAAATATCGATCCCGGCAGCGTCGCGACGAAGCCAATAAACCGCGGCGTTCCTCACTTCCCGGGCGAACAGTAGCGATAGCGCGTGGGACTTGGGTCAATGGGAAACCGTAACAAGAAGACGAGTGCACGGCAGTTTAAGAGCATGTTGCACAGCGTGGCCGAACTGACCACGACGCAGTTCGAGGAGTTGCAGGCAACGATGGAACGTATGCGGACCCAAGACACTCACAATCCGTCTATTGGGATGGGACATAGGAGAAAGTCCGAGATTGTCAATGAGGTGGCGGCGCTTCCCGGCTCCGGGCAGACCAAGGGAATCGGGATCCCCGGACGTCCCCATTTTTTGAGCCCAACCGCCTTCAAGCCCGCCGCAAAGGAACCCTCCTCTTCCGTGTCGGCGCAAAGTGGCACGGATTGGTCATTGCCAGCGACCGCCGACGATCCTCAGAAGGCCTACGGGTTCGCTGTAGTAGTGAAGGTGGCGATGGTCGACGACGCAACTGTCTTTGCGGAAATGCCTGGAATCTCGTCCGTACAGTATTCCGACGCCATGGCGGATCAAAGTGCGTTCGCCGGGCAGCAACGCACCGTCTTTGACCTTCTGCTAGAGGGATTGCCCGGCAAGGTCGTCGCGCAACGGTTGGCCATGAGCGAAAAGGCCGTGAAGGATCAAGTGAACGCGATCCTTGGGTGCCTTGGCGGGATCAGTCGCAAGCAAGCCATCCTGATTGCAAGACGTCGGCTGATGGCAGACATCCTAGGCTCCAATTGCTCGCGTACCGACCCCGGCGCACGAGACCACAATGACCCAACTTGGCTGGCCGGTACAATTCCTTCCGCGCCGTCCGCGGAACTCGGTCTTACTCAACGCCAAGGATCGGTACTCAATCTGCTCCTTGAGGGGTTGCCCAACAAGCTCATTGCGCGCCGTCTTGGTGTGACAGTAAACACGGTGAAGGAGCACGTGTCAGCCATCCTGCTACGGCTTAACCTGCGCACCCGCGCTGAAGTGATTTCCCGCATGAACGCGCACGTGGCGGCTGCCCTGACGGGTGACAGCTGGTCCTTCACCGGCGCGGCGGCAACCGAGCAGGATTGCGCGATCGAGTTGGCGCAGCGTGCCCCGGTGACGCCGGAATCCTTGGGACTAACCCATCGCCAGGCTTCAGTCCTAAACCTGCTGCTCGAAGGGTTGCCGAATAAGATCATCGCGCAGCGGCTAGGCTTAACCGAGAATACGGTTAAGGAGCATGTATCCGCTATCTTGCAGCGACTAGACCTGCGCACCCGTACCGAGGTGATTTCGCGAATGACGCGTATTTATGTGTGACAAATGGCGGCCGATCGTGCGCCTTCAACGTAAGCGGCTGGCGAAGCCGTCTTGACGGTGTATGGTTTCAGGAGACGGCAGGTGTCCAACGGTGCGGCAGCAGTTCACCGATGGCGCTAGCGCGCTGGGTCGGCAGTCTGGTCAACACGTCCGTCAGGTACGCATACGGATCCAGTCCGTTCAACTGTGCCGAGCGCACCAAGCTCATGACCGCGGCCGCCCGTTGTCCTGCTCGTAATGCGCCCGCGAACATCCAGTTCGATCTCTTATGCCGAACTCGGCATAACCGGGCCAACTGGTTGTTCGCCGGCTCCTTGCGTGCCGGACAGCGTGCGGCGGCAATCATGAGTTTGATTCGGTCAGCGCAGCTCAATGGTCACGATCCGTACGCCTATCTGAGAGACGTGATCACACGGCTACCAACCCATCGCGCCAGTAACATTGCCGAATTGCTACCACATCGCTGGAAGCCGGCTACCAGCGCCTCCTAGCCGCTGCGATCATCACCGTCAAGACGGGTTCGCCGGCCGCTTACCTACTGGGCACGTTTTCGAAGGCTAAACTGCTTGACCACTGCGTTGGAAGTATGCATCGTGGACTAATTGTTATTCCTGGCTGGAATGGCTGCTCGCGCGGAACTAACCGCTTCGCCTATAAAGCACTCTTTTAGGCACTTTTGCGCATTTGATTACACACAAGTCAGTCGCCCAGTTCTCGGGCGTACCCGAGGCCTGCGGCGAAATCCATCACTCGCTGCAGGCCCTGCCAGATGGTCTTGACCCCGGGTTCGCCGTCGCCCTTGCGCGCCAGGAAGCCGCCGAGCATGGCGACCAAGCGCACGACCTCATTCAGACGCGGTGACGTCTTCGGCGGCTTCTTCTTGTTGAGAATGAATGCCGCGCGCCATTCATCCCGCTCGAACAGCAGCCCTGCATCCAGGTCCGGGCAAGTTCGGCCCAGTCGCATCAACCGAGCGATGCGCCATGCCACCACCATGAACAGCGCCAAGGCACGCTCAAGCCGTGCCATCGATGCGAGTTGCAACGCCTCGACCTGACACCGTTCTTGAGCACGTGAAAGAACAATTCCACCTCCCAACGCGCGCGGTACCAGCCAATAAGCTGCGCTGCCGCGTCAAGGTCGTCCACCTCGCGATTACTCAGCAGTCGCCATTCAATCGGCTTGACGCCTGCCGGCGGGTCGACCTCCCGGGCGACGATGCAAGTGCCACTCACCAAGCTGCCTGCAGCATCGGGCAACGCGACACGTTGCGCCCACACCTGCTGCCGTACCGCACGCGCCGGCCGAGCCTGACGGGCTGCCAGCGTAAAGTGAATCCTGCCCACTGGCTCACCCGCAGTCACTTTTTCCCACAGCTTGCCGCCGCCAGGCAACGTGCAATTGTACTGCGAGCGCAGTAGCCAATCCGCTGGGTGGCCCAACTCATTTGCCTTGGCCATCAGCGCCATGATGTCCGATTCCCGGTCAGCCACATAGACAAGTCGCGTGGCAGGCAGTGCGGCCGCCTGTTCGGCAACTCGCTCATATCCTTCGGTCCAGCGGGTACTTTCCTTGATGCCGGGGCGCACGCCATCCGCATTCTTCGGCTCGCGTGCCCACATGTAGGCGCCAAGCACGCTCAGCGGTCCGCGCGATGGCGTTGCTGCGTAAGTCGGGTGCAGATACAGCCCGCGTTGCGCCTCATACGACAGCGGTCCCAAGCCTGTGATGGTCTGGCCGTTATAGTCCAGCTCCGTGGTGTCTTGAATGCATAGCACCACTTCGCAAGCTCGCATCCGCTCGGCCGAACTCTGCCAGTGGGGCGCCAGAATATCGCACCAGTCCAGTTCATCCTGAGCGGGGAAGCGGTACGCCGCAGCCGTTTCCGCCCAGCCGCCGCATGCGTTGGGTACGCTTGCCGTGGGCTTCTCTGCGAGCCGCTCCGCCAGTAGCACCGCGCGCTTGTTCAGGCGCTGGTCGCCCAAGTCAATGTCCTTGAATTCTGCCGCTGCCCAACGAATCGCCTCTCGCTGCATGTGCCGCCAAAAATGCAAGAGTAAACGCTAAACCGAAAGAGTTAACAACCCCGTGCGTTATGTCATTGACCGTAAACGACTTTCTGCAGCACGGCACGGGTCACGACTTGTGTGTATTGAGGTGCCCCAAGGGGCCATTGGAAAATCCCGAGGGCGGATGGACCACAAAGATTCATATCGTTGCCGCGGATGCTCGAACGGCCATAACGTTCGCGCTGTCACCCGGCCAGGCCGGTGATGCACCGCAGGGGCGTGCCCTGCTACAAAGCCTTGGGCGACCCGATCGACCACTGCACCTGCTAATGGACAAGGCTTATGAGGGCGATGAGACGCGACAGCTCGCACTCGACCTGGGTTTTATTCCCGCAGTTCCGCCCAAAAGCAACCGCCTTGAACCATGGGAATATGATCGTGAAATGTACAAGCGCAGAAACGAAGTGGAGCGCCTGTTCCGCCGCCACAAAGGCTTTCGTCGCATATTTTCCCGATTCGAAAAACTGGACGTGACGTTCATCGCCTTCATCAATTTTGCGCTCATCGTCGACGGGCTCAGATAGTGTGAACACGCCCTGGCCAACCACGCCCCTTTTCGGCTAGAGAGTCCAAGTCCGCATCCCTAGACAGCCTACCACGCCGGGCACATTCCCATAGGGGATGGACAGCGCGTGGTGGTAAAGTGGCGGAGCCAAATTTCTGGATACCCATTCGGCAATAAGACAGGTGGCGAGAGCTGGAAGGAGAATCTGGAGCGAGCCGGACAATTCGGCAACAACCACGCATGCGGTGGGCGGGCTACGTGTAACTGCGGCGAGATAGCCGGCCATGGAGATCGCCAAAATTACCCTATTCGTGACGTAGGCCGCCGTTGCTTGCACCGATCGACAGCGACGGGACGAAGGTGCCCCCGGGAATGCCAGCAACGCAGGTAGCGAGCAATGCGAGGCCCCTAGCCAAGGGATCCCCGGGGGAAGCCGCACTACCCTCCAGGATTCCGCTCACCACCTGTTCAACGCCCAGCGGGCTAGTACCGGAGGTTGTCATGGCCATGGCAGCCACTAGCAATCCGCATAGGGCACCAAAGACCGCCGGACGCCTCAGGAAGGAGCCAAGCTTGTGCACAATCACGGCGCCAAGGTAAATGCTGGGCCCCTGCCGGCCGATGGGAAATCCGGCTGCTGTCGCCACTATTGATATCCCGATCTTGCCAAACAGCAGGCGTCAGCCAAGTAGCCCCCGGCCTGGCGTGGAATCACCACGGAGCGCTGCGATCGCCTGAGGGACACCGCATCCTTCACCACCAACGAACCAACAGCGCGTCACCCATGCACACAGGCCGCCGACCAGCGGCGAAACCAGCAGCGGCCCCCACGGGATAATGCCAAAAAACACCAGCATTCCCGCATGCGCGATTGACATCCCGCACGCGTACAGTGAAACGGCTGCGCCGACCAAAACCGCCGCCGCAAACAGGGAGCAGCAAGCAATTGCTGTACTCACCAGCCGCCGAAATGACAACAACAGCATGTCAGAACCTATGACGCGCAATCGGACGGAGCTCCGCGGCCGCGAGATCTTCTAGCACCGGCCGCCAAACGCGGCTCCGGTAAGTGCCATGGAGCAGTAAGAGCCGGGAAGAACCTTCTCCTGCCGTGAGGTATCTTGCCGGCAGGCCGTCCACGTCCACTATTCGTTTCATCGCGGAACTCCTGTAACTAGATGTCGAAAGGTGGCGAATTGCTGTTCCCAACCGGATCAGAAAACACACGCGCTAGTCCCGCTCTCTTCCGCGGGGTAACCTGCGAAGTGACAACGGCCGCCGGTGCGACGGCCGCCCGTCCGTAATAGAGCCCTTACAGCGCTGCGTTGAGGGCGCCGGTCGCAATGCTCGCCGACTGCAGCCAGTTGACGATGTTTTGCACGGTGTCGCCGTAGAAGGTTCGATACAGTTCCTTCGACACATAGCCTACGTGCGGAGTAGCAAGCACGTTCGGCAGATTCCGAAGTGGATGCGGATTGGGCAACGGCTCGGCGTCGAATACGTCAAGTGCAGCGCCCGCGATCTTCCCTGCTTTAAGCGCATCGAGTAACGCTGCTGTATCGATAATCTGCCCGCGGGACGTATTGACAAGCCGGCTTGTCGATTTCATCTTTGCTAGCTCTGTTGCGCCGACCAAATGGTGAGTCCGTTGGCTGAGCCGAACGTGAATGGACAGAATGTCTGATGAAGCAAAGATCTCATCTTTTCCAACCAACCGGGCGCCCACCTCAGCGGCGTGTTCGGCCGTCAGATTCTGGCTCCACGCAATGACTTTCATTCCAAACGCCGCCGCGATCCTGGCGACCGCCGAACCAACACGGCCGAGACCAAGCAACCCAAGCGTTTTCCCGGAAAGTTCCTCACCGACCGACAGTTGCCAACCGCCGTTGGCCACCGACTGTCTTTCCTGCGGAATGTTGCGCACCATCGCGAAAATCAGGGCCCAGGTGAACTCAATCGTCGGAGTCGACTCGTAGCCTGTATGGCGAACTTCAATGCCAAGTTCCGCAGCCGCATCTTCATCGATAGACGCGTTCCCAGGGCCTGTTGAAGCAATCAGCCTGAGGTTGGGTAACCTTTCGAGGATTCCTCGCGGCAATGGCGTGCGTTCTCGCATCACGCAAAGCACATTAAAGGGCCGCAGACGATCCACCAGTGCGTCGGAGTCACCGACGTGGTCATCAAAGACCGTGATATCAGCCAGACCGCGCAGTGGTGACCAATCGGCCATCGTCAACGCAACGTTCTGGTAGTCATCGAGGATCGCCACCTTGATGCGAGGTGTCGGTTGGGTCACGGCTGTCTCCTGAATTCGCTCTGTTTTGCCCGCCGACCGGCGCCGAGGGTAGTCTTTCCGCATAGAGCGCCGTCGCGGCATTTCGTCCGCAGTCTCGTGTCGTGAAGTTCCGCACTTCAACGCTGCTATGAAGCCAGAACTCACACGTCCATGAATCTCGCGGCGTTCTATGTGCAAATATTAGAGGGGCCGCCGCGTCGGCGATACGGGTCCAGCGAGAATATCTCTTATTACCCGTGGGCATAGGCACGTGCGCCAGTGGTTCGCCCCCCCTGAAACGCCGGACACAGTCCCCAAGCCCCCCCCAACAGCGCCCTTAACTACCGCTCACCGCGAGAGTTCCGGCGCACCATGGAGTTACAACCTAAGGGGGGTGACCGTGTCCGGGGACAGGGGGCAAATCCAGTCAAGCTTCGTCGAACGTACAGTCGTGCGGTACGTGTAGCCAGGCAACCCGCTCTCCCCCAGCTTGCATTGCATCGAACCGATGCCTTCACGAGACTGCCACTTGTCGGCAAGCGTCATGCTCCTGTGGTGAGCGCACACACCTTCCGCTGGATGTCGGTCGCCGCCCGCGTTGGTTGTCATTCCTCCAGCACTCACGGTTGCGCCCCTAGAACCTTGTCCTGGGTCCGCGTGTCGAAGTCGCTGGCGTCGTGACGCTCGAGCAACTGCTCCGACAGCTCGCCTCTAACGCGGTTGACCATCCGCCCGCGCTTGACTGCGGGCCGTGACAGTATCGCGTCGGCCCACCGCAACACGTTTCTATAGTCCTGTACGCTCAAGAACTCCGCTGCGTCATATTGCCACCCCTTGACAAGGCTACCGTACCAAGGAAAGGCCGCAATGTCGGCAATTGTGTACTCGTCGCCAGCGAGGTATTCGGCTTCGGAGAGACGTCGATCCAGCACGTCCATCTGACGCTTGACCTCCATGGAGAAGCGATTGATCGCGTACTCGATCTTGGTCGGTGCATAGGCATAGAAATGGCCGAACCCACCACCGAGGTACGGAGCGCTGCCCATTTGCCAGAAGAGCCAGTTCAGTGCCTCAGCGCGTGCCCCCATGCCCTTCGGGAGGAACGCGCCGAATTTCTCGGCCAGATATAGCAGGATCGAACCAGATTCAAATACGCGAACGGGTTCCGGGCCGCTCCGGTCAAGTAACGCAGGAATTTTCGAGTTCGGGTTTAACGCCACGAAGCCGCTACCGAACTGGTCGCCTTCACTGATCCTGATCAGCCATGCGTCGTACTCGGCGCCCGTGCGCCCCAGCGCAAGCAATTCCTCAAGCATGATTGTGACCTTGACACCGTTCGGCGTGCCCTGCGAGTAGAGCTGAAGCGGGTGTCGGCCGACAGGCAGCTCCTTGTCGTGCGTTGGTCCGGCGACAGGCCGGTTGATATTTGCAAACGCCCCTCCGCTAGGCTCGTTCCACGCCCAGATCCTTGGTGGAGTGTAATCAAGGGAACGCTTCATATTTCCTCCTCAAATTATTCGGGGCCGGTTCATTCTGCCGCGGCGAAGTCGGATGGGACGAAGAGTGCCCGCCGAGACTCTCCGTCCTTTGTCTGCGCAAACCGGCAGTCCTTCGCAACGGATCGCGCGACCGATGACCGGCCAACCATCCCTGCAGCGAATAGACACGACGGTCCGGGTACGGTACGACGAATCGTCCGCACCCTTGCGTACGCGCGTGTCAAATATGCTGAGCATCGGCCCACCACGCTTTCCTATAGGCGAGCCCGATGGGATCAGAACGCCCGATGCGCAGCACAGGAGTCGGTTGTGCATCTTTGTCAATAGTGTAAAATATAGATCAACATCTTGTCTACGGTGAGGGAGATCATGGCCGGCGTTCGGCAATTCGATGAAGACAACGCGTTCGAGCGGGCTCTAGATGTGTTCTGGGCTAAAGGCTATCGAGCAACCTCAATGCTGGACCTTGCGAAATCTACGGGAGTGCAACGCGGCTCGCTATATAACGCATATGGCGACAAGGAGGAGATCTTCGTGCAGGTATTCGAGCGCTACGCAAACCGCTTCGTTGCCGAAACGAAGATGGCGCTCAACAAGCCCAGCTTGCGAGATGCACTGGTCGATTTTTTCACCGTCGCAATTCATTCGATTACACAAGGCTCGCCTGCGCGTGGTTGCCTTTCGACAAAAATCGCCGTCGAGACCGCGCCGGAATTTCCACGCCAGCAGGAACTGGTGAGGAGGATGCTAGACGAACTTGAGGACGCCTTGTTTAAGGTACTCGACACTCCCGGAGCGCGCGCGCAACTGGTCATTCCGCCGCGCCAGGCTGCTCGCATTATCGTGACAATGACACGAGGTATCGCCGTGATTGAGCGCGTCTACGGCGACCCGAGGCGCCTCCGGCAGACAGCGGCGGCCCTAATCGATACGATTCTGCAACAAACACATCAGTAACGCGCGTAGCAGTTAATCGGCTCGACTGAGGGCGACGCGGTGCGTCGATAGGGACTGGGACCTTAATGGATCCACAGTTCCCGCTCACCGCACCGCGCCAGGCGCGTTGGATCTAGACAAAGAACTCAGTCAAAGCGCGTGCAACGGCTTTCGCGTCGTTTTCCATAGGGATGTGTCCCGCCGCCGGGATGCGGATGAGCGAGGCGTTCGGAATCTCCTTGACGAAGCGCTCCGCGTGATGGACCCGCTGAAAGCTGTCATCTTCCCCCCAAACGAGCAGCTTGGGTGTCGTGGACTCGCGCAGGGTAGGGACGATATCCATCGTGTAGCGGCTGTACGCCGCGCCCGCGAGTGCAAGCCACGAACGCGCAACCCGCGGATCCGCCCAAGGAGCGAGATACTCAGCAATTTCCTCCTCTGTCGTGCTGCGGGCCAACGCTGTAATGACGGATTTTCGGCGTGCCTCCAGAACATCCTCGGTCGTGGTAGCAGCCGCAACCTCCGGGTCACGAAAACGCGCGACACCGGAAACGGGCCACGAGTCAAACATAACCGCGTTGACCAGCGCAAGCCGGCTCACCTTGATCTTGCCGTCGACCAGAATATGCTGTGCAACACCGCCGCCAATGTCATGGCCGGCGACGCCCACCGGATCAGTGATGCCTAGAGCTCGCAAAAACTGCGCCGCCCAGTCAGCGAGTGCCGGAATCGATGCATCGGCAACGGTGAGCTCGCCGCCAGAACGACCGAATCCAGGGAAATCCACCGCAATCGGGCGCAGCCCTGCGGCTGCGAGATCATCGATCACTGGCTGCCACACACGGCTCCAGTAGGTGCCATGAAGCATTAGTACGACAGGGCCTTGATCACCCGCCGTCAGGTAGCTCGCCGCAGTGCCTGCTACGTCAATTGTCTTTCTTTGCATCGAATCAAGCTCTCCGAAAAGGTTGGTGCAACTTAGCGGATGAACCGCTTGACATAGTCGGCGCCGAGACCGATCGCCTCATAGTGCTTGCGTGCCGCCTCAATCTTCGTGAACACGTCCTCATAGCCAACGGCGACACCCTGCGGATCAACATAGGTGTAGCCGCCCGTCACGTGGAACCACGTGATCATCTCCTCGACGTCATGCGGCACGAAGAGCGTGTGCGTCTCGCCGGCGGGTTCATGCGCGTACGAGCCCAGTTCAGCTGTCCAATCGTGTTCCAGGTAATACCAGCGCCCTTTCAAAACCATTGCGTGCACAGGGCCCGTATGGCGGTGTCGCGAAAGCACGCCGGACTGGCGCACGCGAAGCAAGTTAATGTAATAGCCCTGGCTCGCGCTCAAAAGAAGAGGCTTGAACGATACCGTACCCGTCATCGGGACCCACAAGTTGTCGTCTTCAAGCCATTTGTCCAGCACCCCGGCGTGCACAACGTCCGCAGACATGTCCGGCGGCTGCGGTAGCTGATACGGAATGGCATCCTCATCTGGGGTCCGCCTGGTCAAGTTGGTCACTTTGGTCTCCAAATTAGCAGTTGCTGATCGACGTCCTTGCACCACGTGCCCTGATCTGCGTCGAAACCAGTCTCAATACTTTAGCCATGTTTGACATCGATGACAAGTATAAAATGCAACGGTCTGCGCTGCGTGGCGTCCTGAACGTGAGCGTCGGTATTTCCGCTAGGTCATCGTTGCGTCACCAACTTCATCCAGCCAGCGAACCGTGCTTTTGCTCCGTTGCATCGTTTGCGTAACGCGTATGAATCCTCCAACGACTCAGCAGCATGGGCGTCCTGCACAGTGCCGTCGGATATCGGGCCCCGTGCGATATTGGCAATCGAGCCGAGGCACTATCACGCTAACCATTGACGTGCACAGCAAGGAAAAAATTTCCGAGTTTCATCCTTTGGACGACTTACATGCTGCGCTAACCATCTCACCATGTCAGCCGACCCAACTCGCGAGAAGAATCTGCTCGGCTTTGCCTCTCATCTTGCACGGCCGTCGACCGGTTCCGACTGTTGTCGTCCGTCGCTCTGGCCTGCTCGGAGGCAAATTTCATATTGCGGCGCAATTCGAACCGGAAGTTGCTGCTTCTGCGCCCTCGCCGCGAAGAACCAGCCAAAGCGAGGTACAGTGCGCGGCTTCGGCCGACTTCGCACGAAAAGGCGTTGTTTCCGACCACGGGGGAGCCTCCCCAAACACTCAGGACGAGCTTACCGGCATGTGCGCCGGATTTCATCATTGCGCGCACCGTCCAAATTTCGGCCAGCGAGCACGACGCGGCTGAACGGCAGGGCGAGATCGAATTCGGGCAACGAGTCCGGCGCTTCGTTCCATTGCGTTTCCGATAGTCGCCGTCTCCGGAAAAATTCAGCGTCGAGCCCGCGAACGTGCGTGGGCATCAACGGCATTGCATTCAGCGTGGTGTGCATGCCGTCCATACTGGCGATCCGGATCAGACGCCCCTCCACCGCAAGCCTCCTCGGTTTGCGTTCGGCATAGTCACTACCCACGCCAACGCCGCGGCCGTCCGTGACGATCGCAAACACCGCGCACAAGCAGTACGCGCCAGTTGGATCGCTATCCTGCCGATAGCTCTTGATCCGCCATGGACGACCAGACCTCCGCCTTGAACGAGACTGGCACACACGAACCAGTTGGTCCAGACTGCGCAGTACGTTTCCGTCGGAGCCGCCCCTTGCCACATCGACATGCCGCGCGACACGGGCAGGCAGTGCGAGCCGTTTGCCACGCAGTACTACGCGTAGCCGCCGCCCGATACCAGCGCGTGGAACTCTTGCCGACGCGCCAGCGCCAAGAGCGACAACGCGCCCCGACCCCTCGGGACTGAAATGAGGCAATGTGCCTGGCAGCGGCGGGTAGGTTTCCGGGCGCCGCAGTCGTCCAGAAGGTTCACGCCGGCGCAGGCAACCCCTGCAGGCACCTCGCCGGCCCTTGGCCCGGAACTCATATTGGCGTCGCCGAAAATGGTAGCGTGCATTCGGAAAGGCAAGCACCCAGCGACCGTCGACCCACATCGTATTCCAACCCACATGGTCGACATGCAAATGCGAACAGAGAACACCCGAAGCTACCTCACGTCTCCAACCCACCGACGCGAGCTCCTCAAGGTAGTCGTTCCGCATTTCGTTCCGGTACAGCAAATGGCGCCGCTTGTCGTTTCCTGCGCAAGTGTTGACGACGACGCGCAGATCCGACATTTTGACCAGACGCGAACGCCAGCCCAATCGGAGATCACCGGTCGGAGTGACAAAATGTGGCTTCAACCAGAATACCGCGGCGATCTCCTCAGCTATCGCCTCCGGCCAAAAGCTAAATAGGGTCCCCGCCCGTCGCAGGGACGTCCCATTCATGCTCCGAAATACGAGTAATCGTGACATCACCCACTTTCCGCGCAAGTTAGTCATATGCGCCTCCTTGAAGGAGCAGCCACGATATGGCCAGCACAGTGTCTCCGGGCCACCTGCCATGCTCGAAGTGAAATACTTTGAAAGCTGACGAAGGGTAGCTACAGGCGCGTGCGCGCACAGAATAGCCCCCCTCGGACGCCATCTGAGCTCGTTTACTTGTCCACCACTAGCCGGTGATTTCGATGCCGGACGGGACGACGGACTACCTTGTCGAGATTGGCTCCCCCTCCGATGCGGGCGAGCAGGGCGTCCATCTCACGCTTTGCGGGGTCTGGCGCCCGTTGGTAGTAGAACAACGGCCTTTGGAACATATACTGAATGCAGGTCCAGACATTGCGCTTCGCCGAGGCCTTGCCGACGATAAAATCCTGCGTACCGAGGAGACGCGGAATAGGGCTGGTGTAATTCGCGTCGATCCACTCCCCCACACGATCGATCGTATCGCAGGCTACCGGGACATATTCTGCGAACAGATGCCGCAATATCGGCATGAGCGTTTCCGGGACCCTATCCTCGCCGAAGTATTCGCCCTGAGCCTTCACGGGCGAGTTCATCCGTTCAACCCAACGCACGACGTTCGGGAAATTACGCCTCAGCAGCGCGGACGAATAGAGGTCGCGATAGAGGTGCGCATATAGCGGCCCCATGAAGGCGAAGTCCGACGTCGACGGCCGTGAGCCGAAAAGGTAGTCATGATCTTCGAAGTGAGCCTCGAGCCAACCAAGAAGACTCTCCGTCCATAGCTCGATTTCGGGCGCCGTCTCCGGAACAATACCCAAGGACGGCAAGCGATCGCGGGCCCATGCACATCCTTTTTCGCCCACGATCAACTGCTGCGCGGCCTGCGCCATGGGCTCGTACATTCGTCCGAATTCGCCCTTCAAATACTCGTAGTTCGTCTCGAGAAACCCCCAACGGTAATACATGGCCGGTATCCGCACCCAGTCGTGCGCATACGCCTCCACCAGAAGATTGGCCAAATGCAGAACCGGTGTAGAGGGGTACACAGAAACCAGCGGGTATCGCCCCTCTAACTCATCGATGATATCAGTCGAGTCCTGGAGCATTTCCCCGTCCGGCATCAACAGCACTGGCATCATGCGATAGCCGATCCGAGGGACGAGAAGGCTGTCGTAGACAGCGTTGGAAGCGACCATCTCCTGAAACTGGATGCCCTTAAAGATGAGGTAAGACCTCACCTTCGCCGTATAGTTGGAGATCTGGGCGCCATAGAGCGTGTAGACGTCATGCATAATCAGCTTCTCACGATTCGAAAGTTCTAATTCGGGGATGTCCTTTGAGCCCCCATCCGCGGCGACAAACGCCCCGGCCAGTTGCGTACGCCGACCCTAATTGCGTGATTGTTCATATTTCCCGACACCCTTCCGTGGCCCTGTCTCCGGCGCCGCTATGTCGGCTTGGAACTCTCTAGGGAACTGAGTAAAAGCGCGTCTTGGGCCTCTACTCCCCTTAACACTAGCCGGTTAGCGATAAATCCGGCTATTGCTACGAACGAATAACAACCATTCCCGAGCGGAATACATCAAGAATTGTGGCCCTTCTTTCATACTGTTGAGTAGAGCCCACGCTATCGCTCCCACGCGCGCCACACTCGAGCCGAGAGAACCGGTGCCGCCGCGATGACGACGCGTGTCGACAATCTTAAAAGAGACTGGGACATTCGTCGCCGGGCGTGTCTCTACGACTGGCACCGCCACCGTGCTCGTTTCCTAGGCGTCTGTCCGCGCCAGGTGCCTACGTACGGGACCCAATCAGCCGTGCAGCCGCGGACCCAAAGCAACCCGTCGGCCCCGAGCGCCTAGCGCGCCGGTCCCAGCTCGCTGGATACCAACTGATCCTCGTATTGGTCCCTTTCCGTCTCGGCCGCTGCGGAGCGGTCTGTGATGGAGAGGACGAAGATCGCGACAAACGCCGCAGTCATCGAGAACAGAGCCGGATACTCGTAGGGGTAGACCGCAGTCTTGTGGCCCAAGACCTGCACCCATACCGTGGGGCTTAGAATCGTCAGGCCCACTGCGGTTCCAAGCCCGATGAGTCCGCCGAACACTGCGCCGCGAGTCGTAAGGCCTCGCCAGTAGATGGACAGGAGCAAGACTGGGAAGGTGGAACTCGCTGCGATCGAAAACACCAGGCTGACGATGAACGTAATGTTTTGCTTCTCAAAGGCGATGCCAACAACGATTGCAAGCACACCCAGGACGACCGTCGTG
>NZ_BAAILO010000105.1:0-391 GCF_054589115.1 Cupriavidus sp. 8B
CAGGAATTGTTCGTGGAATTCTCTGGTTTGGCGTCGCGTCATGGTTGTTGTTTCTCTCAAGCGGACTTCGTCGCGGCGAGCAGTTCCTGATGGAAGATGGCCACTGATGCGGCCAGGGAAGCGAGCGTGGCGCGATGCTCGCGTAGTTCGCGAGCATGCCGGCAGGATTGGAACTTGTCCCGCAATGCTGAGAAGTCCGCGACGAGGCCGTCCAGACGCAGGCCGACATGGCGTTCAGCCGGCGGGGCGGTACGCGCGGGTGCGGGCGAATCATTGGCTGCGATGGCATCGCGCGTGCTGGCGAGTTGCTCCTCAGAGGCGCGCACTTCGCTCTGCAGCTGTTCCAGCCGGGCTTCGGCGGCCTTGATGGCTTCCGTCGCGGACGTGTATT
>NZ_BAAILO010000106.1:0-2014 GCF_054589115.1 Cupriavidus sp. 8B
TGGCAACTGACAACGCTGGATTGCCACCGCGCCATCCATCTGGCGAGCAGCATCCAGGCCTGTGGCAAGTTGGGGCAAGTCGTTGAAGGCGTTCTCAGAAACCTGTTCGATGTGCAACGATTGGCGGACGCTGGACCGCTCTACCACGGTGTGTCCCGACGGCAGGCGACAACGACGCGGCACCGCCGCGCCGCGTTCTTGAAGTCCGAGGACGAGCTGCGGGAGAGCCTCGAGCAACGCAAGCGTGCTGAACGATTGCCGCAGCGGCGTGCCTTCTGGGAACTGGTGCGTATCGTCATGACGGAGCCGCCGCGCAGCTTCGTCGACACGCTACGCTTCCTGTGCCTGCGCGCGATGATCGTGACCGGGTTGCGCATCGGCGAGGCTGTGCTGCTGCCTGCGGACTGGCAGCGCACGCGCGCCTACTATGATCAGCATGGCCAGTCTGCGGGAGCGCTGGGCGGCTATGCGGATGCACTGCTGCTGCGCCACTTCGCAGAAAAGCAGCAGACCGCAACCGCAGACAGTCGTGTGCTGTTCGAGAAGGTCCAGTATGTGCCGGAGATGTTCCGCGAGCTGCTGACGAGCACGCTGGAGCAAGCCAGCGAGCTGACAGCACCGCTGCGACAGACGCTGCGACGACAAACTGAAAGCCGACGTCTGCTGCCGTGGTACGCGGAGCATGACGTCGTGCCAGCCGCTCACCTATACCCTCACCTGACCGGCAATCCGTTCTGGGCCGCCATCGATGGCGAGCTCCGAGCCCGCCTGCTGGAACGCTATCGCGCGCAGTTCGACATCACCTTGCTGCAGGAGATGCATGACCTGCAACGCACCAGCCATACACGGCAGCCTCGCCTGGACTCGGCTGCCTACGTGTATCTGAACCGTCTTGAAAAGGCCATGCGGGCTGGCGAGCACCCCCTCTCCTTCCGCCGGGCCGATGGCAGTGTGATCCCGCCTGACGTCCGGTTGCAATGGTCGCAGACATGCCTGCATGTGGGCGAACTGGAAGCCTACCTGCGGGGCGCGGTGCCGACCAAGCTGTCGGACACGGCACCGTTGCCACTGATGTCTGGCCAACTCCAGAGTTGGGAGTTGCTGTTCCTGGCGCCCAAGCGCTCGCTGGCGGAGGAACGTGATGACGGCATCTGCGATGTAACACGCGTGATGGCGGTGAATCGGCCAGATACTGGCTTCGTGGCGAATGCGCTAGGGGAACAAGCTGGGCGAAGCACGCTGTTCCAGCGTTACGGACAAAGCGCGGAAGACCGGGGCCTGATCCTTGAGTCGCATATGCTGCGGCATCTGCAGAACACCGAGCTGTTCCGGCTCGGGGTGGCCGACACGATCATCTCCAAGCGATTTAACCGGCGTAGCGTGGCACAAAGCTACGTGTACGACCATCGCAGCCTGGCCGAGGAACTGGACCAGATCGAGTTGCCGGTCGAGGTGGAACTCGCCCTGGGCGAGAAAGCGGCTACGGTGGCCAGGATGATCCAAGCCGGCAAGGCCAGCGGCCCCCTTGTTGCCGCGTTCCTGCGCATCCAGGCCGACGAGGGCGACGAGGCGGCCTTCGCCTATCTGAAGGCGGAAGCCGATGGCTTCCACGTGACCCCGTACGGCCACTGTCTCAACAGCGTCACGGTGGATCCCTGCCCCAAGCACCTGGAATGCTTTACCGGCTGCCGCCATCTGTCTGCGACCAACCTGCCCGAGAATCGGGGGCATCTCGTCAAGTTGGAAGGCAAACTGGCCGCCGCCCTCGCGCATGCCGAGGCCCGGCCAGCATCGACGCCCGGGCGTGACAACCAGATCGCGCATGCCCGGACTCGGCTGGATGGCGTACGCCGGTTGCTGGCCACGCCTGAGGGTGATCATCCGTTCCCCGACGGACCGGACCTGTCCGTCGCCCCGCCACGCGGAGTGCTCGATGACTGAGACGAAAAACACGGACTCGGCGTTGGCGGATCCGGAGATGCAGCACATCCTGGAAGATCTGCTGGCCCACGAC
>NZ_BAAILO010000107.1:0-17469 GCF_054589115.1 Cupriavidus sp. 8B
CGGTGTACCTGAACCCGGAGCGAGCGCAGCAAAACGCAGAGAATTACAAGCAAGCAGCGTAACGGCTGAGACGACAACTACCTTGACACACGCCGCGAGTAAAGAAAAGTGACATCTCACACGTTCCCAAACGGCCAACACCGTACAGCCGCGACAGCAGCTAGAAGCAATAAAACCCCGCCCTAAAGAGACACCCCCGCGTCAGCGGGCCACAAGCAATACACATCGCACACTTCCCCCAACCCACAATTCCTGCTCCAAGCTCAACAGACCTTGCGAACGAATCAGCGGAACGGGACAGGCGAGACTCGATCATGGAAGGCGCAATGTCCTGAATCCAGGATATGACCTATTTGCCATATCGACCCGCGTGCCAGTCTCCACAGCACGTTGCGCTGCCAGCCGCCCAGCCGCAGCACGCTACGCTGCCGACGGCCGGGATCGCCTGCCATTTCGGCAGCTTCTGCCGCGGCCTCCTCCCTACAATGAAATCCTCGATTCGCGGCATCCTTGACGCTGTCGCCGGATACAGAAGAACGAAGAGAAGAACAAAGCCCACGGAGACCGCAATGAGTGCCCTGCCAAAAACAGCCGCCAGCGAGATTGCCTCAGGCGAAGGCCATGACCCCGATCGCGAAGAAACCAGCGAATGGCTCGACGCCCTGGCCGGCGTCTTCCGCACCGGCGGCGCGCCGCGTGCGCGCTTCCTGCTGGAACGCCTCGCCGAGCATGCCAGCCATCTCGGCCTTGGCGAACGGGCGAATCCGTACTCGGCCTACCAGAACAGCATCGGCGTGGGCGAGCAGCCGCGCTATCCCGGCGACCTCGCGCTGGAGCAGCGGCTGACGTCGATCATCCGCTGGAACGCGCTGGCCATGGTGGTGCGCGCCAACAAGGCCTACGGCGAACTAGGCGGCCACCTTGCCAGCTATGCCTCCGCCGCCGAGATCTTCGAGGTGGGCTTCAATCACTTCTTCCGCGCCGACGATGGCGAGCACAAGGGCGACCTGGTCTACTTCCAGCCACACTCCGCTCCGGGCGTCTATGCACGCGCCTTCCTCGAAGGACGGCTGTCCGAATCCCAGCTGGCGAGCTACCGGCAGGAAACCGGCGGCGGTGGCCTCTCCTCCTATCCGCATCCCTGGCTGATGCCGGATTTCTGGCAATTCCCGACCGGCTCCATGGGCATCGGCCCGATCAGCGCCATCTACCAGGCCCGCTTCCTGCGTTATCTCGGCCATCGCGGCATCGCCGACACTGCCGCGCGGCGCGTGTGGGGCGTGTTCGGGGATGGCGAGATGGACGAGCCGGAATCGCTCGCCGCGCTCTCGCTTGCGGCGCGTGAGAAGCTCGACAACCTTACCTTCGTCATCAATTGCAACTTGCAGCGGCTCGATGGGCCGGTGCGCGGCAACGGCCAGGTGATCCACGAACTGGAGGCGCTGTTTGGCGGCGCCGGCTGGCATGTGGTGAAGGTGGTCTGGGGCTCGGAGTGGGATGCGCTGTTTGCCCGCGACACCAACCACGCACTGCTCCGGCGTTTCGCCGCCATGGTGGACGGCGAGTACCAGAATCTCGGCGCCAAGGATGGCGACTACAACCTGGCTCACTTCTTCAACACGGACCCCGAGCTCAAGGCGCTGGTCGCCAGCATGAGCAGCGCGGATATCGATGCGCTGCGCCGGGGCGGGCATGATTTGCGCAAGCTGTACGCCGCATTCCAGGATGCCCAGGCACACAAGGGCAAGCCCACCGTGATCCTCGCCAAGACCAAGAAGGGCTACGGCATGGGCGAGGCGGGCGAATCCCGCATGACGGCGCACCAGCAGAAAAAGCTCGATATCGATGCGCTGCGCGCGTTCCGCGACCGCTTTGCGCTGCCGCTGGACGACGATGCCGTGGCGGAGCTGCGCTTCTACAAGCCGGCCGACGAAAGCCCGGAGATGACCTACCTGCACGCTCGCCGCCAGGCGCTGGGCGGCTACCTGCCGGCGCGCGCGCGCACCGCCCCCGCGCTGCGCATGCCCGAGCTGATGCAGTACGGCCGCTTCGCCATGGAGCCGGACGAGCGCGCCGTCTCCACCACCACCGGCGTGGTGCGCCTGTTTACCAACCTGATCAAGGACAAGGCCATCGGCCCGCGCGTGGTGCCCATCGTGGCCGACGAGGCGCGCACCTTCGGCATGGCCAACCTGTTCCGGCAGATCGGCATCTACTCGCCCGTGGGCCAGCTCTATGAGCCGGAAGATGCCGGCTCGATGCTGTACTACAAGGAGAGCCAGCAAGGGCAGTTGCTGGAAGAAGGCATCACCGAAGCTGGGGCGCTGGCGTCGTGGACGGCCGCGGCAACGTCGTACAGCGTGAGCGGCGTCGCCATGCTGCCGTTCTATATCTATTACTCGATGTTCGGCTTCCAGCGCGTCGGCGACCTGATCTGGGCGGCGGCGGACCAGCGCGCGCGCGGCTTCTTGATCGGCGCCACCGCCGGGCGCACCACGCTTGCCGGCGAAGGCCTGCAGCACCAGGATGGCACCAGCCAGCTGATCGCCGCCACGGTGCCGAACTGCCGCGCCTACGATCCGGCCTTCGCCAGCGAAGCCGCGGTCATCATCCACCACGGCGCGCGCAGCATGCTGGAGGAGCAGCGCGACGAGTTCTACTACCTGACGGTCAACAACGAGAACTACGTGCAGGCGCCGCTGCGGGAGGACGCGCACGAAGACGTGATCAAGGGCATGTACCTTTACGGTACCCGCGGCCCGGAAGGCGCCGCCACCAGCGTCAGGCTGCTCGGCTCCGGCGCCATCCTGCGCGAAGTCATCGCCGCCGCGGACCTGCTGGCGAGCGACTGGAATATCAAGTCCGAGATCTGGAGCGTGACCAGCTTCTCCGAGCTGGCCAGGGACGCCCGCGAATGCGAGCGCGCCAGCCTGTTCGCCAGCGGCGGCGAGACGGAAAGCCATTTGCAGCGCTGCCTGCCGGGCGCCACCCCGGTCATTGCCGCCACCGACTACGTGCGGGCGTATGCGCAGCTCGTCGCTTCCTACCTGAGCGCGCCGTTCACCGCGCTCGGCACGGACGGCTTCGGCCGCAGCGACACACGCGCCGCGCTGCGCCGCTTCTTCGAGGTCGACCGCTACCACGTGGCGATTGCCGCGCTGCGGTCGATTTCTCCGGAGCTGCACGCCAAGGGGCTGGAGCGCTACGGCGTTAGCACGGAGCCGGATGCGCCTTGGGTGCGTTAAGCCAGCGCCTGCGCAATATCCGCCAGCAAGTCCGTCGCATCCTCAATGCCGGCGCTCAGGCGGACCAGCCCGTCGGTCACGCCGTTGCGCGGGCGGATTTCCTCGGCTACCGCGCTGTGCGTGGTGGAGGCGGGATGGCAGGCGAGCGAGTCGACATCGCCCACGGAGACCGCCTGCTGATAAGCGTCAGCCGGTCGAGGAAACCGTTAATCCCGGCTCACATCCACTGAGCGTTCATCCAGGAAGTGCCCGAACTCATCCAGCTCCTTTTGGATTCTCACCATACTCGCGTCAATAGCCTGCGGCGTAACTTCACCGTCGACGAACTCAACCGAGACGCGGGTAACACGCGGATCTTTGTCAACAATGCCCTGGAGCACCTTGTCAAAAAGCTTTTCCCCGGCACGCAAGCCGAGCGGGCGGGGGACCAGCACCTTGATCAACAGGATCTTCGCCTCGCTCTCAGTGTCCGCCGCATCGGCAACAGCAGTCCGGAGATACGATTTGAGTTTCAAGACACTCAAGTTGCCAGGAACAGCAATATGCGACACCCGCACCTTTGCCTCAGCCATGCTATCTCTCCGCGAAATTGAACGCGAGGACTATACCGCAGGCGGCATCGGTCCAACAAAGCGCGGCCCTGTCGCAAGCCAGAACGCCTCATTGATTGCACTAGCGGGCGCAACCAGGTCATCCAGTCCGGATACACCATCAGATACGCCAGCACCGGCTGCACAGCGTCATGCATCGACGGGCACTATGCCCAAGTACCCCAGGCGGGGGCGCCTGCAGTTCATACCTTGGCGTGGGTGGCGGCCCATTGCGACGGGTTGACGTCGATGCTCAGCGGGCCGAAGCCGGAGCCGATCACGCCGACGTTGTTGAGCGTGTTCACGTTGATGCTCTGCAACTGGGCGATGTTCTGGTTGACGTTGACATTGACGTTGGCCACCGGGCCCAGTCCTTGCAACCAGGAATTGCCGCCGCGCACCGCGGCCAGGGACTTGCTGTCGAGGTCTTGGTTCAGGGCGAGGTCGCGCACGATGAGGGATGACATGATGGTTCTCCTACACTTCACTTGATCACTGGAACTGGTTGGAAATGGCTGGAACCGGCTGGCAGCGGAGGCGGCGGGGCCGCCTCGCGCGGGTGCCGGGACCGTTCAATAAATGTTGTTGTGGGCGTTCTGGGTCGAGTCGACACGGGACTTGATGTCGGTCACGAAGGCGGCGTTGTTGCCGTTCATGTTCACGACGTTCTGCGTCTGGCCGATCAACTGCGAGGCGTTGAAGGACGAGTCGATCTTGGTCAGGCTGAAGACGGGCATGAAAGGCACGAAGCCGCCGCGCACCGCGCGCATGGCGCGGGTGTCGAGTTCTTCGGTGACGGACAGGTCCTTGATGGCGAGGGTGGTAGTCATGGCAGTTCTCCTTGGGAGCGATTGGGACTTTGGTTCGTTTGGGTTGAGCATCTGTGCTGCGCTCGGGAGGTACAAACGCATGGAGCGTGCCAAGGCGGGCCATGCCATCGTGAATCGCCTGCAAACCTAAGCGGGGCTTTGGAGAGAGATTTTTGGAGCGCGAAGCGTGGCGTCAAAGCCCAGCGCGCGTCGGCCCGGATCTGGCGGGTGCGAACCAACACAACAACACCGGGTGTTTGCTACTGCGCGACACGCTGGGCCCATCCGTCGAGGGAGCTTTGGATGCCCGGCACCGTTTCGTGACCGGCGCGGGGCATGCAAAAGGAAATAGGGCAGACCCACGAACCGCGCGTCCGCCTCAATCAGGTACTGCCGTGCCAGATGACTTTGCCCAAGGATCCCATCGAGCTGGGCTGGCGCATGGATAGGGGCGCCGAGCACCGGCACAACCGCGCCGGCGCTCTGCCTCAATGCCCCTTGCCCGCTTCCGCGCGTAGCGCCTTCACCTTGTCCGCGCTCACGTCGCCGGGCTGTCCGCCATAGCTCGCGCGCAGGTAGTTGGCCAAGGCGGCCAGTTCCGTGTCGCTCAGGCGGGAGGCAAAGCCGGGCATGTCCTGCATGCTTTCCAGCCCGGGGAATTTCTGCGCCTCGATGCCGTCGAGCAGCGACACGATCAGGTTGTGCGGATCGGCATTGCGCACGGTGGCGTTGCCCAGCATCGCCACCGCCACATGCGGCTTGCCCTCGCCCTCGCGGCCGTGGCAGCCGGCGCACACGGCCAGGTAGTGCTGGCGCCCCGGCTTGAGCTGGGCTGCGTCCGCGCTGGCAGGCTTGAGCGGCTGGGGCTGCGGCGGCTGGTCGCCCAGCAGGTAGGTCGACATCGCGGCGAGGTCGGCCTTGTTCAGGTACTGGCTGCTGAGATGGACCACGGGGAACATCTCGCCGTAAGCCGAGCCCTGCGGCGCCACGCCGGTGGCGAAGAAGTTCTGCAGGTCGGCGCCCGTCCAGCCGCGCGCGGCCAGGCCGGCGGGCGTGATGTCCGGCGCGGCCACGCGGCCGAGCGCGGCGCCGGCCAGTGGCTTGGCCGCGTCCAGGCGGCCGAACATGGCGCGCGGCGTGTGGCATTCGGCGCAGTGGCCCAGCGCGTTGGACAGGTAGCGGCCGCGCTGCCAGGCCGGCGTCTGGCCGGCTGAGGCATCGGGCAGCTTGTCTTTCAGGAACAGCAGGTTCCAGCCGATCAGGGTCACGCGCATGTTGTACGGGAAGCTGAGGTCGTGCGGCCGGTTGGCCACGGCCACCGGCTTGACCTGCATCAGGTAGGCGTACATCGCATCGGAGTCGCCGCGCGACAGGCCGCGATACGAGGTGTAGGGCATGGCCGGGTAGAGGTGCTTGTCCGGCGTGACCCCATCGTGCAGCGCCTTGTAGAAATCGTCGGCGCTCCATTTGCCGATGCCGTGGTCCTTGTCCGGGGTGATGTTGGTGCCGTAGAAGGTGCCGAACGGCGAGGCCAGGGCGACCCCGCCGGCAAACGGCGCGCCCTGGGCGCTGGTATGGCAGGCGGCGCAATCGGCGGCGCGCACCAGGTAGCGCCCGCGCGCGATCTGGTCGGCGGGCGAGAGCTTGGTGGCGGGCTGCTGGTCGGCGGCGGTATCGATCGGGGCGGCGTGGTCGCCGCAGCCGGCCAGCAGGGCTGCGCCCAGCGCGGCCATGGCCGCCAGCGTGGTGCGCGCGTGTCGAAGGAAGTCGGGCTGGCTCATCATCACTTGTCTTCCTTTACCAGGCCCGGGGTGTTGACCACCACGTCCTTGACGGCTTCGAAGTAGCGCACATAGCCAGTGCAGCGGCAGATATGGTCGTTGAGCGCCGCGGTAATGGTCTCATCCACCTTGCCTCTGGCCACCGGCTGGCGCTTCAGGCGCTCCACCAGGATGGTCGCGCCATTGACGAAGCCGGGCGTGCAGTAGCCGCACTGGAAGCTGAAGTGCTCCAGGAACTTCTGCTGCACCGGCGACAGCTCCACCACCTCGCCCTTGTCGTTGCGCTTGGCGTGGCCTTCCACCGTGCGCACCTTCTTGCCCTGGAAGTAATGCGCGCCGGTGATGCAGGCGCGCACTTCCTCACTGCTGCCGTCGGCCTTGTCGTGGATCACCACACAGGCGTGGCAGATGCCCTGGCCGCAGCCCAGGCGCGAGCCGGTGAGCGCCAGGTACTCGTGCAGGAAGTCGATCATCATCAGGCCTTCCGGCACATCGATGGGGCCTACGTCCTTGCCGTTGATGTTGAGGGAAAGCGGTTGGGTGGCGATGCTCATGCCAGGATCTCCTGAATCTTTTCGGCGCTGACCGGCAGGGCGGTGAAGCGGTGGCCGATGGCATGCGCGATGCCGTTGACGATGGCGCCCACCACCGGAATCATCACCACTTCGGCGATGCCCTTGGGCGGATCGGTTTCGGATACGGGCGGCAATACCATCCCGGTTTGCGACCACACGGCCACGTCGCTGGCGCGCGGCAGCGGATAGCGGTTGAAGTTCCAGGTGCCGTTGCCGGGCCCGTCCTCGTAGAGCGGCAGGAACTCATGCAGCGCATGGCCGATGCCCATGGCGATGCCGCCCTGCAACTGCCCGGAGACCAGTTCCGGCGACAACTGCGAGCCGCATTCCATGATGGAGTGATGGCTGAGGATTTCCACCTTGCCGCTAGCCTCATGCACGGACAGCTCCACCAGCGTGCCCACCGCGCTGTAGTAGGTCACGGTGGCGTTGTTGCGCTGGGTCGGGGCGATGTAGACCTTCTTGCGGTCCAGCACCTGGTAGCCGCCGCTGGTGGTCATGCTGGCCTTGCGCGCGGCGTCGGCGCCATCGCCGTAGCGTACCGACAGCCCGTCGACGGGTAGCCGGGTAGCCGTGCCGTTGACCTCGAAGTCGGCCTCTGTCCATTGCCAGCGATTGAACACGTGCACCGTGGCGCCCGTGACCAGGCCAAGCTCGTGCGCCTTCTTTGCCAAAAGCTCGTAGGGCAGGGCCTGCAGGCCGCCGGCGGTGAGCTTGCCTTCGACCCAACGCGCGTCTTCCACGCGCACCACCAGCGAAGCCGCCTGGCCGCCGCCGAAGCCCTGGCTCCAGATCGCCATGGCCGCCGGCCACAGTCCGTGCATGAAGACCACGCGGGCCGCTTCACGGGTGCTATGGGTGAAGTAGTAGGCCGAGTTGGTCGCGCTCGATGGCGAGGCATACGCGGGCGACCAGCGCGGGTTGGCCGACAGCTTGTCCTGGTCGGCCTGGCTCATCAGGTAAGGGTCGCCGGTGGCGGTGACGGGCAGGTCGGGCCAGTCGGTGACCGCCACGCGCACCTCGGTGGCTGGCTTGCCCAGCCAGCGGGTCACGGCGACCGCTTGCGAAGTGGACATGCCGGTGCCGATCTCCGCGCCGCAGTGATTGAGCGCGATGGTGCCGTCCGCACGCATCTCCACCTTGGCGAACGATGCCTCGGCGCCGGTGCCGAAGTCCTTCTGCACGCAGGCAAAGCCCACGCCGTAGCGCCGGCCCGGATGGCTGGCTTCAAAATCGGCCTTCTGCTTTGCGCGGCTGGTCCACAGCGGATGGACCTTGGCCGCCTCCAGCACCTCATCCACCCGAATCGCGCCGGCAGGGATCGCGCCCTGCGTGTTCTTCATGCCCGAGCGCAGCGCGTTTTTCAGGCGGAATTCGATCGGGTCGAGCTTCAATTGCTCGGCGAACTCGTCGACCATCATCTCGGTAGCCGCCATGCTCTGCAGCGTGCCGTAGCCGCGCGCCGAGCCGGCATCGATGGCGCGCGAGGCGATGGCCACGGCGGTCAGGTCGTTCTTCGGGAAGTAATAGATCGACTGCGCGGCGGTGGCGCCCACCATCGCCACCGATGGCGAGAAATTGGCGCGCCCGCCGCCGTTGGCCTCGAAATCGCCCTGGAACGACTGGAACAGCCCGGTGGTCTTGTCCACCGCGATGCGGTAGCGCATCTTGAAGGCGTGGCGCTTGATCGAGGTCTGGAACTGCTCAAAGCGGTCGTTGGCCAGGCGCACCGGCTTGCCGTCGGCGTAGAGCGCCGTCACCAGCCCGTAGAAGGGGAAGTTGTAGTGGTCCTTGGAGCCGTAGCCCACGGTGTAGCAGGGATGGACGAACACCTGCTTGACGGGGAACGCGCCCTTGGCCTTGGCCATCATCTCCGCCGTGCTTTCGCCGACTTCGATGGGCGACTGGGTCGGCACCACCATGTGCAGCGCCTGGGCCTCGGCGTCGTACCAGCAGTTGGCGTTATCCGGCTCCAGCGCGGCGGTGTCGATGGACTGCGTGTTGTACTCGCGCTCCAGCACCAGCCAGTCGGCCGGCGGCTGGTCAAGTTGCTGGCGGATCTGGCCGGCGTAGTACATGCCCTGCTCGCCAAGCTGGCCGTGATCCTTGCCATCGGGCCAGACCGGCTCGTGCTTGCGCATCATGCTGGGGAACAGCGGCGCGTTCTTCAGGCTGGAGAACACATCGTCGTCGAACGGCGTCTCGCCGCCCACCCGCACAAAGCGGAAGGTGCCCCACGGATCGCGCTCCAGCGGGCCGGTCTCGGCGCCGTAGCGGATGATCTCGTCGTGGAACTTGAGCTTGTCCTTGGCAAAGCGGAAGCGGGCGAAGTCGTGATAGATCAGGATCGCCACGGCATGGCCGAGATAGGCAGGTGTCTTGCCTTCCGGCAGCAGCATGTCCTCGCCGTAGAAGGCGGGAAAGGCCACGCCATCGCGCGCCAGGTCGGCGGCGGTGACCACGCGGTCGGGCTTCAGGTCATCTCCCAGCAGCGCCAGGTCGAAGCCCGCATAGCTGCGGTCCGCCTTGGTGGTGCGCAGGATGAAGGCGTGCGATTGTTCCTTGGGCCAGTGCGGCATGTCGCGCGAGCGGATATCGCGCGCAAAGACCTTGTCGCCGGTGACCTTGGCCATGCCGTCGATGCGGAATTTAGGCGCGCCGGTCTTGGGGTTCCACTGGACCGGGACCAGGATTTTTTCTTCGAACAGGGCCGCGAAGGCCTTGCCGCCGATCGGTGCGATATACACCGAGACCCCGGCCACGACGCTGGCTTTCAGGAAAGTGCGGCGCGTTGGGCTGAAGTTAGCCATGGAGTTTCCTTGAAATTACGCTGATGCCGCTGCTGTGGCGCAGCCCGGTGCGGGTTTGATTGCGATTGCGATTGCGAAAGACGGCCTGTTGCGCCCGGCCAGGACGGACGGACGGAAGGCGGGGAGAACCGGAATACGACGGGCAGCGGCAATCGAGGTCTCCGTGCAAGAGGGCGCGGGCACGATGTGCGGCACCGGCGCGGATTACGACGCAAGACTGGGCTGATGAACGGTGGGGCAACGCAAGCTTTTATTCTAGGCGCAGAAGTGCACGCCGGTGCACCGATTCTGCATCCGGCCGCTGCGTGCCAGCAACAGGGTGCCTCGAATACTGCTTATCACGGCCGGGGCATGCCACTTGCCGAGCCATTGTGCGTGGCACAAACGCCGGGAGGCCGGCTCCCATGGCCGATCTCCCGGCGCCCCCTGTTCTGGCGCATTGCCAAAACGGCCTCCTGCCCGCTCCGATCGTTGTAGCATCGCTCCCATGGACAACCTGCTCAGAAAACTTGACCTGACCTCGCTGCGCCTGTTCGTCGCGGTCTGCCAGGAACAAAACATCGCGCGCGCGGCCGAGCGCGAATTCATTGCGCCGTCGGCTGTCAGCCGCCGCATTGCGGAGATCGAGACGCTGATTGGCCTGCCGGTGATCGAGCGGCATCCGCGCGGCATCACGGTGACTCCGGTGGGCGAGACGGTGCTGCGGCATGCGCAGGCCATCATCGGCAATATCGAGGCGCTAAGCGCGGAGCTGTCGCGCTTTTCCTCCGGCGCGCGCGGCAATGTGCGGATGGTGTGCAACCTTGGCGCCATCGTGCAGTTCCTGCCGGAAGACCTGGCGGCCTTTGGACGCGTGTATCCCGATATCGGCATCGAGCTGGAGGAGCAGCACAGCCCCGAGGTGCTGCGCATGGTGGGCGAGCGCAGCGCGGACTTTGGCATCTGCAATGCGATCCAGGGCGTGGAGCAATTCGTCTCGCTGCCATACCGGGAGGACCAGCTTTGCGTGCTGGTGCCGCGCGGGCATGCACTGGCGTCGGCGCAGCAGGTTGGCTTTGCGGACTTGCTAGGCGAGACCTTCGTGGCGTTGCGCGATGAGAGTGCGTTGAGCCGCCTGTTGGCGGAACAGGCGACGCGTTTGAGTGGGGCGCTCAAGATCAAGATCCGGGTGGCGAGCCTGGATGCCTTGTGCCGTATGGTGCATGTCGGGCTGGGGATTGCCGTCGTGCCGCGGCAGGTGGGCGAGCTCTACCTGAATACGCTCGACGTGGTGGCACGGCCGCTATCGGACCCCTGGGCGACGCGGCAATTGGTGGTGGTGTTTCACTCCCGGGAGCATCTCTCGGCGAGCGCCTCGGCCCTGGTGGGCTTTCTTTGCCGGGATGCATAGACCGGGAACAAGGCCGGCAAAGTGGGGCAAAGCGAAGCGAAAGTGAGCAAATGGCCAGCCGTCGCAAACCGAGACGCCTGCCATGCCGACTGCGCACTTTGCCCCGGCGGCGCCAAACCATATAGTGGGATCATCAAAACGAGAACCCCCGCAATGGAAGCCACCATCCGCTTTGACGGCCGCGTGCTGTACCTGTCGCAAGATCCCGCCTGCGTGCGCGCCCAGCTCGACGGCAAGCCGATGACCCTGGCCGAGGCCGGCCCGCTGCGCGACAACATCTCCACCGACGAGATCACGCCGGTCACCATCATGCTCACCTACGATGAGCGACTGGGGCAATTCCCTTACGTGGGGTTCCAGGCGGGGGGCGAGCAGCCGATCGGCCGCGATGCCATCCGCAACGGCGGCTTCGCCGTCACGGTGGCCGGCAAGCGCTACGGCAAGGGTTCCTCGCGCGAGTCCAGCCCGCTGGCGGAGCTGTCGGCCGGCATCCGCCTGATCGTGGCGGAGAGCTTCGAGCGCATCTACCAGCAGAACTGCGACAACATTGGCATCCTGACCACCACGGATTTCACCGTGCTGGACCGCGTGCTGGCGGGCGAGGCGATCCCCATCGAGGCGTTCCTGACGGGGCGCGACGCGCTGACCCAGCAGGTGATCCGCGCCGGCGGCTTGCTGGCGTATAGCCGCGCCGCGACATGGCCGGCGGCAGGCGAGGGCGCGCCGGGCGCGGCGGGCGCCGGCGATGCCGCGCCTCGCACGCTGGTGGAAAAAATCATCGCCCGCCATCTGCTTCCCGGCACGGCATCCGCCGAGCGCGGCCAGGGCGTGTTCGTGGCGGCCGACTGGCGCTTCTCCCATGACTATTTCACCGGCATGTGCGCGCACCTGATGCACCGCGCCTTCGGCAAGCCGGCGAAGTTGCACGAGCCTGACCACATCATTGCCTTCCAGGACCACCTGGTGCTGGCGGCACAGAGCTACCCGCACGTGCGCGACGGCTTGCTGCCAGGCGTGGCCAACCTGATGCAGGGCCATGGCAGCTTTGCGCATGACTACCCCGTGCGCTCGCACAACGCGCTGCCCGGCGACGTGCCGGGCTCGGAAGGCATCTGCCACGCGCTGATGGCTGAGCAGTACGCGCTGCCGGGGCAGGTAGTGGTGGGCACCGATTCCCACACGCCGCATTCGGGCGCGCTGGGTTGCCTGGCGTTCGGCGCGGGCGCCACCGATGTTGCCAATGGCTGGGTCACGGGCTACGTGCGCTGCAAGGTGCCGGAAACCCTGCGCGTGGAGGTGGAGGGCGAACTCGCGCCGGGCGTGACCGCCAAGGACATCGTGCTCTACCTGCTGCAGATGGATGCGATCCGCTCCGGCGGGGCCATCGGCGTGGTGTTCGAATATGCCGGCAGCACGGTGCGCGCCTTGTCGATCGACGAGCGCGCCACGCTGACCAATATGGTCGCCGAGCTGGGCGGCTTCACCGGCATCGTCGAGCCGGATGACAAGACCGTGGCCTTCCTGAAGGCGCGGCGTGGGGTGGATTTCATCGTCGAGGACTGGATGCGCAGCGATGCCGGCGCAACCTACCGCGGCGTGATCCGCATCGACGCCGCCGCCATCGCGCCCATGGTGGCGCGTCCCGGCGACCCCGGCAACGGCATCGCGGCCAACACGCTGGCGCAGCCGGTGCCGGTGGATATTGCCTACGGCGGGTCCTGTACGGCCGGCAAGCGCGAGGATTTCGACTACTACCACGAGGTGCTGCGCTGGGGCCTGGATCACGGCCTCAAGGTGTCGCCCCGCACCCAGCTCTTCCTGCAGTTCGGCACGCTGGGCGTGAAGGACTACTGCGAAGCGCGCGGCTATATGGACACCTTCGCCGCCGCCGGCGCCACGCTGGTCATGCCGGGCTGCGGCTCGTGCGCCAACTGCGGGCCGGGCGCCTCCACCGCCAGCGAGCAGGTGACCATCAGCGCCATCAACCGCAATTTCCCCGGCCGCTCGGGGCCGGGCCAGGTCTGGCTGGCCAGCCCCTACACCGTGGCTGCGAGCGCGCTGGCCGGACAGATCAGCACCTTCGGGCAACTGCGCGAGACCACCGCCCTGGCTGCGCCGTAGCCGTTCACCCAAGCCCCCGCATGCGCGGGGGCAATCGCGGCATCCAAAGCCGGGCGACAGATTCCGGCGGCCATCCACAGGAGACAGACATGTTCCCCATCCCCTTGCGCGCCATGCGCGCGGCGGGGCGGCTTTTTGCCGCCGCCGCCCTTGCCATACCGGCCATCGGCGCCGCTGCGGCGCACGCAGCCGACAAGTATCCGGCCAAGACCGTGCGCCTGATCGTGCCGAATTCCCCGGGCTCCACCGCCGATGTGGTGGCCCGCGTAGTGGCCGAGGGCATGGGCCAGGATCTCGGGCAGCCGTTCTACGTGGAGAACCTTCCCGGCGCGGCGGGCATCCCCGGCACGCGGCAACTCGTGTCCGCGGCCGCCGATGGCTACACGCTTGGCGTGGTCTCGTCCAACCACGCCATCAATCCCGGCCTGTACCCCAATATTCCCTACGACAGCGTGAAGGACATCACGCCGGTGGCGCTGATCGGCACTACGCCGCTGGTGCTGGTGGTCGGCGCGGGGTCGCCCTACAAGACCGTAGCGGCGCTGATCGCCGCCGCGCGGGCCCATCCGGGCAGCCTTTCTTATGGCTCTTCCGGCAAAGGCAGCGTCTTGCACCTGGCTGGCGAATTGCTCAAGTCGAAGACTGGCATCGATATGCTGCACGTGCCCTATAAGGGCGTGAACACGCTGATGACGGATGTGCTTGGCGGGCAGATCGACACGGCTTTCCTGGCCACGCCATCCGCGTTGCCGCAGATCAAGGCCGGCAAGCTGCGCGCGTTGGCGGTCAGCACGCCGGCGCGGCTGGACAGCCTGCCGGCGGTGCCGACCCTGGCGGAGTCCGGCGTCAAGGCATATGCCTACGACGCGTGGATCGCGCTGATCGGGCCAGCCGGCTTGCCCAAGGACGTCACCGCGCGGCTGCAACAGGCAATGGCCAAGGCCCTGGCCGCGCCGAAGGCCAAGGACCTCTTCACCGCGCAAGGCTTCGTCGTCAAGGGCGGCAGCGGCGAGGAAACGGCCCGCACCATCCGCGACGAGCTGGGCCGCAGCCAGGCGCTGATCAAGAGCGCGTCGATCGCGGTGGAGTGAGGCGCGCTGGCGGGACGGCTCGTGCCATGACGCCAGTTTCCAGTCCCTCATGCCGGTCATGGCCATTTTAGGGTTCAGGTCGCCAGCTTGCTAAGCCGGCGCACCGGCATCCAGCACCTGCGCCGCGCCATACACCGCGTGGCTCGCCGTGCGTAGCGCTTGCGCCATCAGCATGGCCGCGGGCGAGAGCAATCGATCCGTGCGGGTGATGATGCCGAAGTCGTCCATATGACAGGGCAGCGGCAGCGGCACGATCGCGAGCAGGCCATGTTGCGCGTAGTACTGCGCGACGTCGTCGGTGAGCACGGCCAGCATGTCGCTCTGTTCCAGCATGCGTGTCAGGAACAGCAGCGCGGCGGTTTCCACGACGTTGGTCGGCGGCATCAGGCTGGCGCGCTGGAACATCAGGTCGAAGCGGTGACGCAGCACGCTGCCTGCCGGCGGCACGATCCACGCCGCATCTTCCACATCCCGCAGTGTCAGCGCGGACTGCGCCAGCAGCGGATGGCCCAGGCGCGCCGCCGCGCACACGGGCTCGCCCGCCAGCGGCTCGTAGCGCAGGTGCACCTTGTCGTGCTCGGCAAACAGGCGTGCCACCACCAGGTCCAGCTTGTCCTGGGCCAGGCGTTCCAGCAGCACGTTGCTGTTCTCGATCTCCAGCGACACGCGCAGCCCGGGCTGCTCCCGCTTGACCTGCGCAACGGCCGGCGGCAGCAGCTTCACGCCGGGCGAAGTGATCGCGCCCACGGCCACATGGCCCAGCCGCCCGGCCTTGAGCGCCATCACTTCCTCCTGCGCCTGGTCCAGGCTGCCCAGCACCGCGCGCGCGTGCCGGATCATCGCTTCCCCATACCAGGTCGGGCGCATGCCGCGCGGCAGCCGCTCGAACAGCGGGACTTCCAGCATCTCCTCCAGCTCGCGCAGCAGCTTGGACGCGGCCGGCTGCGTCATGTTGAGAACGGCGGCGGCGCGGTGGATGTTGCCCTCGTCGGCAAGGGCCACCAGCAGCAGGAGCTGGCGGGTCTTGAGCCGGGCGCGGATATACCAGGGGCTGGGCGTTGACATAGGGTTTACGTTGATATCCGAAGTGATATGGGTAAGGCCTGAATCTTCATTGGAAGGATATCAAACCGGGCCGTACACTCCGGCCATATTCAAAAAACAAATTCAAGCAAGATGAGAGACAGCCTCCCCCAGACGCGTCCTGCTTTGGCGCCGGTCCCACGGTAGCCAAGGCGCCCTTCATGGGCCGCCGCTATCATCGCGTCCCAGTCCAGTCCCATCGTCCCCGTATTCAGGAAGTCCCCCAATGCCGGAATCCAAGTCCAAGCTGCGCTCCGCCCAATGGTTCGGCTCCGCCGACAAGAATGGCTTCATGTACCGAAGCTGGATGAAGAACCAGGGCATCCCCGATCATGAGTTCGATGGCCGTCCCATCATCGGCATCTGCAACACGTGGTCGGAGCTCACGCCCTGCAACGCGCATTTCCGCAAGCTGGCCGAGCATGTCAAGCGCGGTGTCTACGAGGCCGGCGGCTTCCCGGTGGAATTCCCGGTGTTCTCCAATGGCGAGTCCAACCTGCGGCCCACCGCCATGCTCACGCGCAACCTGGCGGCCATGGACGTCGAGGAGGCCATCCGCGGCAACCCGATCGATGCCGTGGTGCTGCTCACCGGCTGCGACAAGACCACGCCCGCCCTGCTGATGGGCGCGGCGAGCTGCGACGTGCCGGCCATCGTGGTGACGGGCGGGCCGATGCTCAACGGCAAGCTCGACGGCAAGAACATTGGCTCTGGCACGGCCGTCTGGCAGCTGCACGAATCGCTCAAGGCCGGCGAGATCGATGTGCATCAGTTCCTTTCGGCCGAAGCCGGCATGTCGCGCTCGGCCGGCACCTGCAACACCATGGGCACGGCCTCCACCATGGCTTGCATGGCGGAAGCGCTGGGCACTTCGCTGCCGCATAACGCCGCCATTCCCGCCGTGGATTCGCGCCGCTACGTGCTGGCGCATATGTCCGGCATCCGCATTGTCGAGATGGCCAAGGAAGGGCTGACCCTGTCGAAGATCCTGACGCGCGCGGCGTTCGAGAATGCGATTCGCGCCAATGCGGCGATCGGTGGCTCCACCAACGCGGTCATCCATCTGAAGGCCATCGCCGGGCGCATCGGCGTGCCGCTGGAGCTCGAGGACTGGACGCGCATTGGCCGCGACACGCCCACCATCGTCGACCTGATGCCCTCGGGCCGCTTCCTGATGGAGGAGTTCTACTACGCCGGCGGGCTGCCCGCGGTGCTGCGCCGGCTGGGCGAGGCAAACCTGCTGCCGCACCCGGACGCGCTGACCGTCAACGGCCGCACGCTGTGGCAGAACGTGAAGGACGCGCCCAATACCAACGACGAGGTCATCCGTCCACTGGACAACCCATTGATAGCGGATGGCGGCATCCGCGTGCTGCGCGGCAACCTGGCACCGCGCGGCGCGGTGCTCAAGCCCTCCGCCGCCACGCCCGGGTTGCTCAAGCACCGCGGCCGCGCCGTGGTGTTCGAAAACCTTGAGCACTACAAGGAGCGGATCGTCGATGAAACGCTGGACGTCGACGCATCGTCCGTGATGGTGCTGAAGAACTGCGGCCCGAAGGGATATCCGGGCATGGCGGAGGTCGGCAACATGGGTTTGCCGCCCAAGCTGCTGCGCCAGGGCGTCAAGGACATGGTGCGCATCTCGGATGCGCGGATGAGCGGCACGGCATACGGCACCGTGGTGCTGCACGTGGCGCCCGAGGCCGCGGCCGGCGGCCCGCTGGCCGCCGTGCGGGACGGCGACTGGATCGAGCTCGATTGCGAGGCCGGCACGCTGCACCTGGACATAGATGAGCGGGAACTGGCACGGCGCATGGCCGAGCGTGTCGACACGCGCGCCGCAGGGGAGGGCGGCTACCGGCGGCTGTATGTGGACCACGTGCTGCAGGCGGACGAGGGCTGCGACCTGGACTTCCTGGTGGGCTGCCGCGGCGCCGCGGTGCCTCGCCACTCGCACTGATTGCGCCGCTGCCG
>NZ_BAAILO010000107.1:17633-94282 GCF_054589115.1 Cupriavidus sp. 8B
CAGTCCCGCTTCCTGGCGCTCCGGGTCTGCCTGGCGATGCGCCAGTCAGCGCCGCCAGCGAGGAGAGCCGCATCATCAGCATGCTGACCCGCAAGCTGATTCCCTTCCTGGCCCTGATCTACGTGGTGGCCTATATCGACCGCTCAGTGGTTGGCTTTGCCAAGCTCCACATGAATGCGGCGGTAGGCATCAGCGACGCGTCCTACGGGCTGGGCGCGGGTTTGTTCTTCATCGGCTACTTCCTGTGCGAGGTGCCCAGCAACCTCGCGCTGGAGCGCTTCGGCGCGCGCCGCTGGTTCGCGCGCATCTTGTTCACATGGGGCGTCATCACCATGGCGATGGCCCTGATCAACAGCGCCGGCACCTTCTACGTGCTGCGCTTCCTGCTGGGCGCAGCCGAGGCCGGCCTCTATCCCGGCATCCTGTACTTCCTGACCAAGTGGTTCCCGATGCGCCATCGCGCCCGCATCATCGGCCTGCTGGTGCTCGCGCAGCCCATCGCCCTGATCGTCACCGGGCCGATTGCCGGCTGGGTGCTGTCCACCAGCGGGCTGTTTGGCCTGACCAACTGGCAGACGTTGTTCGTGCTCAGCGGGCTGCCCGCGGTGCTGCTCTGCCTGCCCACGCTGCGCATCCTGCCCGAGTCTCCATCGCAGGCACGCTGGCTGGCGCCGGCGGACCGCGCCTGGATCGAGCGCGAGCTGGCGGCGGACCAGTCCACGTTTGCGCTCAAGTCGCACGGTAACCCGCTTGGTGCGCTCAAGGACAAGCGCGTGCTGCTGCTGGCCCTGCTGTTCCTGCCGTTCCCGCTCAGCATCTACGGCTTGTCGCTGTGGCTGCCCACCATCATCAAGCAGTTCGGCGTGACGGATGCCACCACCGGCCTGCTGTCGGCGGTACCGTACCTGTTCGCGGTGGCCGGGCTGTACCTGGTGCCGCGCCATTCCGATCGCAAGGGCGAGCGCTACTGGCACATCATCGTGGTATCGGCCATGGGCGCGATCACGATGGCGGCCAGCGCCTGGGTCCAGACGCCCGCGCTGCAGTTCCTCTTCATTTGCCTGACCGCGTTCTCGATCTATTCGATCCAGGCGGTGGTGTGGGCGCTGCCGGGCCAGTTCCTGACCGGCGCCAGCGCCGCCGTGGGCATCGCGACGATCAACTCGCTGGCCAACCTGGGCGGCTACCTTGGCCCCTACGGGATCGGGCTCATCAAGGATGCGACGGGCAAGCTGGCCTCGGGGCTCTACTTCCTGGCCGCCATGCTGGTGTTCGCGGTGATCATGACGTTTGTGGTGCGCTCCGCGCTGGAGACGCCGGCAAGGTCCTGATGCAGGCGTTGGGTTTCTTGCGCCGGAGTGCCTGGTGTGGCTCTCCGGCGTTGTCGTGCCTACAGCGCCACGAACACCTCTCCGTTCTCCACCTTCACGCTGTACGCCCGGATGTCGCTGGTCAGCGGCTCGCACATCGCGCGTCCGGTGCGTACGTCGAACTTGCCCTGGTGCAGCGGGCACTCGATCTCGTGCCCGTCCAGGAAGCCGTCGCACAGCCGCGCGTTGCCATGGCTGCAAGCGTTGTCCGTGGCATAGATCTCGTCGCCCACGCTATACAGCGCGATCTCCTTGCCGAGCGCGCTGACCGCCACGACATCGTCCTTGGGGATTGCCACCAGCGGGATCACCTGGGTCCATTGCTTTGACATGGTCTGCCTCAAATCTCAAAACGCAACATTCAAATCGGGTAGATGATCGAGTTGGGGATCATCTCGCTGTCGAACACGCATAGCCGGGACTCGAACTTCAGCCCGTCCTCCGTGCGCCGGATCACGTCGATGTAGCGGCCGACGTTGTACACGGTGGATTGCCCATCCGGCTTGGTACGGAAGACGGCGTAGCTGGCCTCGGCGTCGATGCGCTCGGGATCGGCCTTCAGGATGCGCGGGATGCCAACCACGTGCCGCTGGTAGTACGGATCATGGAAGATGGTTTCCGTGGCGCCGTAGATGCGGTCCTTGAGCATGCCGCGGCTCTCGAAGGACAACGTGGCAAGCGGGAAGCCGCCATCGTGGTTCTCGCGCGGCTGGAGCTTGTAGACGCAGGTCTCGGTGAAGAAGCCAGGCCATTTGTCCCATTCGTTGTTGTCGAGCGCGGCGGCGTAGTCCGTGTACAGCGCCAGCACCTGGGCGTAGGTTTCAAAGTCGAGCATGTCTCAGGCCTCCATCACGCGGCGCCAGTAGTTGTACATTCCGCGGATCAGCGTCTCGGTCACCATGTGGTCCGTGTTGCCGATCTCGCGCCCGCCGAGTTCCGCCACCGTCCGGTGGAACGGCTTTTGCTCGAAGCCCTGCTGGGAGAATTCGATCACCTCGCCGTCGTCGGCCGAGACAAAGCCGGCCGGGCCGAACAGGTTGGCCTGGCGCAGGCGGCGCCGGGTCATGTCGGCGTCGTCGTCCTCGAAGCCGAAGTGCGTCCACACGAAGTTGAACGAGCCATGGCCGGTTGGCTGGATATGCCGCGTGGAAACCGAGTTGACCTGCTGCTGGATGATGACGCTGGGGAACAGCGTCATCATCACCGCCGTGGGCGCGCCCCACCAGGCTTCGGGCACGACATCCAGGAAGCGGTCGTCGTGCAGGCTCATCTGTTCCTTGAAGCTGGACACGCCGCTGGTCACCTCGCCCTTGCCGCCCTGGCCGCGCGTGGAGATCATCGCTGCGTGGCGGAAGTGCTCGTCCATCTTGAGCTCCGACTTGTTGTCGGCGCGCCAGAGCCCGAAGGTCACGAACCACGTATGCAGCAGCCCCGGGTGATACGGGTCCTTGATGTTCTCCTGCATTAGCTTCCAGTTGCCGGGAATCTGTTGGCGGCTGTAGCCGAGGATGGTCAGCTTGCGGCCGTCGAAGACCCGGTCGAAGTAGGCCAGGATGGTCGGGCCGAGATAGTCCTCCAGTTCGGGCACCTCATGGTCGAACGAGGCGAAGATCACGCCGTTGCGGCGCGCCACCTTGAGCTTGGTCAGCCCATGTGCCTTCGGATCGAAATCCGCGGGCATGCCGCCGTTGACCTTGCCGTCTAGCTTCACACCTCGCCGGAACGGCACGCCGACCAGGTTGCCCTTGAGATCGTAGTTCCACTGGTGATAGGGGCAGGTGAAGTCCCGGCGGTTGCCGGAACGCTCGCGGCAGAACTGTACGCCGCGATGCGCGCAGACGTTCTCCACCACGTAGATCTCGCCATCCGCCGCGCGGCTGGCAATGACGGAGCGCTCGCCGATGGCGGTGCGCTTGAAGTCGCCGGCGTTCGGCATCTCTGCTTCCAGCCCGATGTAGCACCAGTGGCCGGAGTAGAAGAAACGCTCCAGCTCCTGCCGGTAGACGTCGTCATCGGTATAGGCCCAGAACGGTATCCGGCTGGAGCCTTCGTCCTTCCATTCCTTCTTTTTGAATACGATGGCTTGCTCGCGCATGGTTTGTCTCCGCGATGTTTGTGATGTGGGGCTCAATGTGTCAGACGCCGCTGGCGTGGAAGGCGTCGGCATGGATGTGGTCAGGGTCCATGCCTCTTTGCCTGAGCAGGATGGAGGCGGCGTCGACCATGACCGGCGCGCCCGCCAGATAGGCGCGCCAGCCCTGCATATGCGCCCAGTCGTCGGCGACCGCCTTGGTCACCACGCCGCCCCGGTAGCCGTTGCCGTCGCCGGCCGATGCCACCACCACGTGCACATGCATTGCCGCATGACGTGCCTGCAGCTCGCGCAGCCATTCAAGGCCATAGAGGTCGGCATGCGTGCGAACGCCAAAGTAGACGTGCACCTCGTTGCGCATGCCGCCGTCCAGCATGCCGCGCAGGATCGACAGGATCGGGGCCAGCCCGGTGCCGCCCGCGATGCAGACCACCGGCCCTTCGAACTTGCGCCGCAGGTACGCCGTGCCCAGCGGGCCGCTGACGTGAATGGCATCGCCAACCTTGAGTTCCGACGCCACATAGGACGTGACGCGCCCGTCGGGCACCAGCCGGATGTGGAACTCGAGCTCCTCGGTACCATGCGCGACCGCCATCGAGTAGGGGCGGATATGGCGCGGCGTGAACTGCAGCGTAGCGTATTGCCCCGGCGAGAAGTCGAGCGGCTTGGGAATCGCTACGCGGATCCGCTTGATGTCATGGGTCAGGTCTTCCAGGGCGGTCACGGTGCCCTTGAGGATCTTGGCGGGATGCACCACGACTTCGTCGAGTTCCGGGATTTCGATCGCGCAGCTCTCTACCAGCGTGGTCTGGCACGCCAGCACCGACTGGCCGGCGGCCATGGGCGCGCGCGAATCCTCCGGGCCGCTCGCCTGGGTGCGGCCGGCCAGGACCTTGCAGCGGCAGGTGCCACAGCGCCCCGCCATGCAGCTATACGAGATGGGCACCTGGTTGGCCCGCAGCACGTCCAGCAGGTTGTCGCCGGCCTGCGCGTGCAGCGTCCTGTCCAGTGGGTGGATGGATACTTCCATGGGGGTGTCTCCAACGTGTTCTTCTTGGCATCCGTCTGCCGATGGGCGTATGTTGGCGCGGCAGGTAGAATTAATAAATAGAAGGAAGGTGATACGTCATATCACTGTGAGTGATAAAGGGAGGCAGCATGGAGTTGCGGGAGATCGACCTGAACCTGCTGGTCGTGTTCAATGAATTGCTGCGGCTGCGCCGGGTGTCCGCCGTGGCCGAGGCGCTCGGCACGTCACAGCCGGCCATCAGCAACGCGCTCAATCGCCTGCGCAAGCTGCTTGGCGACGAGCTCTTCCTGCGCACCTCCAAGGGCATGGTGCCCACGCCGTTCGCTGAGAACCTGGCGGAGCCGATCGGCTACGCGCTTGGCGCCATCCACAACACGCTCAATGCGCAGTCCGTGTTCGAGCCGGCCACCAGCACGCGCGCCTTCACCATCGCCATGACCGATATCGGGGAGATCTACTTCCTGCCCGACCTGATGAAGCGGCTATCCACGGTGGCGCCCGGCGTGACCATCAGCACGGTGCGCAACCATACTGTGAACTTGCGCGAGGAAATGGAAAGCGGCCGCGTCGACCTGGCGATCGGGTTCATGCCGGACCTCAAGGCCGGCTTCTTCCAGCGGCGGCTGTTCCGCCAGCGCTACGTCTGCCTGTTCCGCCAGGGCCATCCGCTGGCGCGCGAGGGCATGAGCATCAAGGCGTTCAGCAGCGCCGAGCACGTGGCCATCGTGGCTGCCGGGACCGGGCACAGCATGGTGGATGAAGTGATCCAGCGCGCGGGCGTGCCGCGCCAGGTCCGCCTGCACGTGCCGCACTTCGTCGCGGTGGGCCATATCCTGCAGACGACCGACCTGATCGCAGTGGTGCCCGAGGCCTATGCCGCGCGCACGCTCAAGCCCTTCGGGCTGGAGACCGCGCCGTGCCCGGTGAAGATCCCCGATATCGTGATCAACGTGCTCTGGCACGCCAGGAACAATCGGGAGCCGGCCAACCAGTGGCTGCGGCAGGTGGTGTTTGAGGAGTTTTCGAGGTAGTGACGCGCCAGAGAAGTTAACGGATCTATATTTTTGTAGGATGTTGGTATCGACGAACGGGAGATGCCAACATGCCAATGGGACGACCGAAGCTGGATCTGGTGTTGAGCGAAGACGAGCGGTCTCAACTTGCGTCGATGGCGCGTTTGCGGAGTATCCCGGCGTCGATCTTTAGGGCGGGGTTTTGATGCTTCTAGCTGCTGATGCAGAATAGCGTGAGTGGGCGATGTTTTAGCGCTTCTAGCTGCTGTCGCGGCTGTACGGTGTTGGCCGTTTTAGAACGTGTGAGATGTCACTTTTCTTTACTCGTAAAGAAAAGTAACCAAAAGAAAGCGATCCTTGCAGGAGGCTGGCTTATTGGGGTTACGTAGCCCGGTGGTCTCGTCGTCAGGCCCCGGGTTCTAATGGACTCGTGCCGTTACCGGTTTGAATGGCCACGATCCTGTTCATGATGCCGGTTTCGTGGTGAGGCCACCGGTAGCGGAATTCCTGCCCATTCGCACATCTGCCGGTACCGGATCGGAGCATCACGATATATCACGCCGTGATGGTTTCGTGGTGGGGTGGGCGCGGTGGTAATCTCCTCGGAATTATTTTTCGGTGCCACCGCGCCCACGACGAAAACGGGACGCATGCAACTTCGTGGCCGCCCGCGCCGCGAGCGACAGACGGCTTGAAATTCGTGGTGGCCGCTACCGGGGGGACCACCACGAATCTCTGGGCATTGGCAGGGTCGTGATGATCTAAACTGGTAACGGCACGAGGTCATTAGCACCCGGGGCCTGACGACGAAACCATTGGGTTCCCCAATGACGCCACGCCAGCCTCCTGCAAGGATCGCTTTCTTTTGGTTACTTTTCTTTACGAGTAAAGAAAAGTGACATCTCACACGTTCCAAAACGGCCAACACCGTACAGCCGCGACAGCAGCTAGAAGCGCCAAAACACGTCCAGCCCATCAACCATCAAAATCGCCCAGCCGCGACAGCAGCTAGAAGCAATAAAACCCCGCCCTAAAGAGACACGCCCGCGTCAGCGGGCCACAAGCAATACACATCGCACATGGCGCCGATAAGCGCTCACGCCCCCAGCACTTCCTCGCAAACCGAAAACCACGCCCGCGCCGCATGCGACAGGTAGCGTCCCGGCGACCAGATATGGGCGAGCGCCCAGTCCATGGCGGGCTCCGTCAGCCGTGCCACGGCGAGCTTGTCGCGGATATCGAGCTTGTCCAGCAGCGGCTGGGGCAGGAAGGTGGTGCCCAGACCGGCCGCGGCCATCGAGACGAGAAAATCCCAGTGCCCGCTTTGCGCCACGATGCGAGGCTCCAGGCGGGCATCCAGAAAGACTTGCCGCAGCTTGCGGGTCAGCGAGAAGTCTTCGGTCAGCATCAGCAGGGGCTCGTCGCGCAGCGCCGCCAGGGTGACGGTCTTGCCCTTGGCCCAGCTGGCCTTGCGGGGGCCGGCGACCCAGATCGGGTATTTGGCGAACTCGCGTGTGGCCAGTTCCAGGCCGCTATCCCGGGGCAATACGGTGGCGCCGACTTCCAGCTCGCCACTTGCCACCTGCTGCTCCACCATGTGGCCGCCATGCTCGGCCAGGCTCAGCTCCAGGTTGGGATAGCGCTGGCGAAAGGCGCTGACGGCCGGCGAGAAGAACAGGTTGGCCATGGGCGGGATCCCCACGGTCAGCTGGCCACGGCCCAGCGAGGAGAGATCGGCCACTTCGAGCGTTAGCCGGTGCACCACGCCCAGCGCTTCCTGCCCGCGCTCGTAGACCACGCGCCCCACGTCGGTCAGCCGCACCTGCTTGCCTTCGCGGATCAGCAGTGGCTGGCCGATCTCGTCTTCCAGTTGCCGCACCATCTTGCTGATGGTGGACTGCGTGACGAACAGGGAGGTCGCCGCCTGGGTGAAGCTCTTGAGGCGAACGGTTTCAACGAAGTAGCGCAGGGCGCGGATGTCGATGGGCATTGGGTACTTCCTTTGCCATGAAAAAAGCGAATGTGATTCGCAATTTTAAATCATGGCAGGAATGTCCGCCAGTTGGCTACACTTCGGGCCTACGCTCTTTCCAACGGATATTCGCGTCATGGCTAGCTGGCCCAGCGCACGACAGTGGCTCTTTTCACTGAAGGCGTTTGCCGCCTCGATGCTGGCGCTCTATATCGCGCTCGCGCTGGGTTTGCCCCGCCCTTACTGGGCCATGGCAACCGTCTATTTTGTTTCTCACCCGCTGACCGGCGCCACCCGCTCCAAGGCCGCGTATCGCGTGGCGGGCACGGTGCTGGGCGCGACGGCCGCGGTGGTCACGGTGCCGTTGCTGGTCAACGCGCCGGTGTTGCTGATGGCCGCGATCGCCCTGTGGACGGGGGGCTTGCTCTATTTCTCGCTGCTGCAGCGCACGCCGCGCAGCTATGTCTTCCTACTGGCCGCCTATACGCTGCCGATCGTGGCGCTGCCCGCGGTGAGCGAGCCGGCGCAAGTCTTCGATATCGCCGTTGCGCGCATCGAGGAAATCGTCATCGGCATCCTCTGCGCCGGCATGGTGGGCGCCATCGTCTTCCCGGCCAAGGTGGCGCCCGCGCTGCGGGCCCGCTCCGCGACCTGGCTAGCGGACGCGGCACTCTGGGCCACCGACATGTTGTCGGCCGATCCCGACGCCAACGCCACGCGCCACGGCAGCCGCCACCGGCTAGCCGCCGACATCCTCGCGCTGGACCAGCTCATCACCCAGCTCTCGTACGACACGGAAAGCGCCCACACGCTGCGCCACGCGCGCGCTTTGCGCGAGCGGATGACGATGCTGCTGCCCGTGCTGTCCTCGCTGGCCGGCGTGCTGCAGGCGCTGCGGCGCCACGCGCACGGCATACCGGATAGCCTGGCGCGCCATATGGCGGATATGTCCGCCTGGATCCGCGCGGGCTTTGACGGCCCGCCGCCCGCGCTGGATCCGGAGGCAGGCCCGTGGGCGGACTACGCGCGGGCGCCCGGCTGGCATGCCGGCCTGGTCGCCACCGCCAACGATCAGTTGCGCACGCTGGCGGCGCTGTGCGAGGACTGCCACGCCCTGCAGCATGGCATCGGCGATCAAGCGGCCAGCGCCGCCGCGCCGTCGATGCGCGCGCTTGGCCGCGGCGCCGAGCGCGCAGACCGGGCGCATCACCACGATCACGCCATGCTGCTGTTCTATGCCTGCTCCACCAGCCTGGCCGTGTTTTGCGCGGGCTTGCTGTGGATCGTCTCGGGATGGGAGGACGGCGCGGGGTCGGTGGCGGTGGCGTCCATCGCCTGCTGCTTCTTTGCCACCATCGAGGAGCCCCGGCCCGTGGCGCATTCGTTCTTGCGCTGGAGCGGATTCTGCTTTGCCGTGTCGTCGTTCTACCTGTTCCTGGTGGTGCCGAACGCGCACAACTTCGAGACCCTGGTGGGCATGCTGGCGTTGCCCTACATGGGCATCGGCATGCTGATATCGCGGCCCGGCTTCAACCTGATCGCCATGCTGCTGTCGGTCAATACGGCGTCGTTCGCCAATGTGCAGAGCCTCTACGACACGAACTTCCTGACCACCTTCAACGGCAGCGTGGCCAGCATCGGCGGCATGCTGTTCGCGCCCTTGTGGGCCATGGCGACGCGGCCGTTCGGCGCGCGCGTGGCGGCGCACCGGCTGATCCGCGCCAGCTGGAAGGACCTGGCGCAAGCCGCCACGCGGCGCGAGCCGGGCGAGCAGGCCAAGCTCGGCGGCCGCATGCTGGACCGGCTCAGCCAGCTGGTGCCAAGGCTGGCGGCCAGCGACGACAAGATGGCTTCGGATGGCTTTGCCGAGCTGCAGGTAGGGTTTGGCGCGCTGGCGTTGCAGCGCAGCCTGCCCGGGCTGCGCCCGGCCGCGCGCCGCGCCGTGGCCAGGGTGCTCAACGCGGTTGCCTTGCATTTCCGCGCGCGCCTGAAGGCCGGGCACGCGATGGCGCCGCCGGATGCGCTATCCGAGCGGATCGACAAGGCGCTGCGCGAGGTGGCCATGCAAGCCGACGGAGCGCAAAGCCCCGGCGAGCACGCGCGCAGTGCACTGGGCGCGTTGATTGCCCTGCGGGTCACGCTGTATCCGGCGCAGCCGCAGGCCACAGCGCGGCAGGTGCCGCCGTCTCTGTCCATGCCGCTCCCAATACGCGGGCAGCCCCGATGCTAAGCGCGGAAATCGATCTCTACGGCGTCTTCGTGCCAGGCTTGCTGGCATTGATGCTCCTCACCTTCGTCATCACCGCCTGCATGCGTGCGGTCCTTGCGCGCGCAGGCTTTTACCGGCTGGTCTGGCACCGGTCGCTCTTCAATCTAGCCCTTTACGTCATCGTGCTGGGTGGCGTGGTCGCCATGGCCCGCTGGCTGCAATCATGAAATTCAAGTTCCGTTTGTTGGTCCCCGTGCTGCTGACCCTGCTGGCCACCCTGGCCGCGCTCTTCGTGGGCAAGCATCTGTGGGATTACTACACCGTGGCGCCATGGACGCGCGATGGCCACGTACGCGCCGACGTGGTGCAGGTCGCGCCCGATGTCTCGGGGCTGGTGACGCAGATCCTCGTCAAGGACAACCAGCGCGTGCGGCGCGGGCAGGTGCTGTTCGTGATCGACCAGGACCGCTACCAGCTGGCGCTGCAGCAGGCCATGGCGACGGTCGCCGCGCAGCGCGCCACGCTGGCGCAGGCGCGCCGCGAGGCCGCCCGCAACCACGCCCTGTCCGAGGTGGTCGCCACCGAAGTGGTCGAAGAAGGGCAGGCGCGGGTGCAGCAGGGCGAGGCGGCGCTGGCGCAGGCGGAGGCGGCGGTCGGGCTGGCAAAGCTCAACCTGGCCCGCACCCGGGTGGCCAGCCCCGTGGATGGCTTTCTCAACGACCGCCTGCCGCGCCTGGGCGACTACGTGGCTTTGGGCCGGCCGGTGCTGTCGATGGTTGACCTGAATTCCTTCCACGTCGAAGGCTATTTCGAGGAAACCAAGCTGCAGGGCATCCGCGTTGGCAACCCGGTCTCCGTGCGCATCATGGGCGAGCGCACGATCCTGCACGGCCACGTGCAGAGCATCGCCGCCGGCATCGAGGACCGCGACCGCAGCAATGGCGCCAACCTGTTGCCCAACGTGAACCCCACGTTCAACTGGGTGCGGCTGGCGCAGCGCGTGCCGGTGCGCATCGTGCTGGACGACGTGCCGGCGAATGTGCGGCTGGTGTCGGGACGCACGGCGACGGTATCGGTGGCGGAGCCGGGCAGGCACATTGCCGTGCTGCGTGAGGAGACCGAGAAGGAGACCGAGAAGGAGGTCGTGCAATGAGCAAGCTCGGGCTCGCTTTGCTGCCGGTATTGGCCCCGCTGCTGTTCGCCTGCACCACCGTGGGCCCTGACTACCACGTGCCGGAGCAGGCGGCAGTACGTGCACCGGAGGCCAACGGGCCGTTACTCGGCACGAATGACCCGGCTGTTTCCGTCGCACCGGTCCCCGACGACTGGTGGCGCCTGTACGACGACCCCAAGCTCGACGCACTGGTGCAGCAGGCGCTCAGCGCCAATACCAGCCTGCGCGTGGCCGCCGCCAACCTGCGCCGGGCCGTGGCGATCTATCACGAGGTGGAAGCGGAAAACCTGCCCCAGGCGGCCTTCTCCGCCAAGGCCGAACGCGCGCAGATCGCGGGCGAGAGTTTCCTGCTCAAGGAGAAGGTGCCGGTTTTCAACCTGGGCGACGTCGGCTTCTCGGTGTCCTACCTTGTAGACTTCTTCGGCAAGCTGGCCCGCGCCGACGAGGCCGCGCTGGCCAGCGCCGAGGCGAGCCAGGCCGCGCTGGATATGGCGCGCGTGAGCGTGGTGGCGGAGACCGTGCGGGCCTATGTGCAAGGCTGCGCCGCCACGCATGAGCTCGCAGTGGCGCAGCAGCAGGTCGCGCTGCAGGCGCGCGGCGTGGAGATCGCCGGCAAGATGGTCGCCGCCGGCCGTGGCCAGCCCACCGACATGCTGCGCGCCCGCGCGCAGGCCGAGACCTTGCGCGCTGCGTTGCCGCGTTTCAAGGCGGAGAAGGAGGGCGCGGCCTACCGGCTCGCCGTCATGCTGGGCAAGCCGCCGGCAGCGCTGCCTGAAGCGCTGGCCGAGTGCTCTGAGGAGCCGACGCTGCGCCAGGCGATTCCTGTCGGGGACGGCGCAGCGCTGCTCAAGCGCCGCCCCGATATCCGCCAGGCGGAGCGCGAGCTGGCGGCGGCCACGGCGAAGATCGGCGTGGCCACGGCGGATCTCTATCCGTCGATACGCATCGGTGCATCGGCCGGCCTGAGCGGCATCCTGAGCGATCTCGGCACCGGCCCGACCGCGCATTGGGGCCTGGGCCCGCTGATCACCTGGAACCTGCCGACCAATGGCGTGCGCCCGCGTATCCACGCCATGGAAGCCGGCGCGGACGCGGCACTCGCCCGCTTCGACGGCGTGGTGCTCCAGGCGCTGCAGGAAACGCAGAGTGCGCTCAGCGCCTACACGCGGGAACTGGAGCGCAACCAGGCCCTGCGCGTGGCGCGCGACGACGCCAGTGAGGTCGCCCGGCAACACCGGATGCTGTACAAGGCGGGTCGCGTGCCGTATTTGTCCAGCCTGGATGCCGACCGCACGCTGGCTGGGGCCGAGGCGGCACTGGCGGCGTCGGACAGCCAGGTGGCGATCAACCAGATCAACCTGTTCCTCGCGCTGGGCGGCGGCTGGCAGAACAGCCCGGAGGTGGCGGAGCACAAGGTGAACGCGGAGCATTAGATCGCTGCGCACGCTATGGCTTGTCGCGTGCCGGCCTTGCCTTCCTGCCGGTGACGTGCCGCACCGATTCGATAAAGCGCTGCACGCGCGGCGAGCGGCGCGACGCCGAATACACAAACTCGATATCGACCCCATCGGTCAGGTCGGCCAGCGCGATGAACGCGATGGCCGGTGGCGCATGCAGTTGCGAACTGGCAGGCACCAGCGCGCAGCCCATGCCGGCGGCGACCAGGCCCAGGATGGTAGGCGTGTCGGTGCCGATCTGGACGATATGCGGCGTGAACCCGGCCTTGGCGCACGCGGCCATCAGCAGGCTGTGCTGCGCGCTCGACTTCTCCCGGTTGAACCACACGAAGCGTTCGCCGGCGATATCGGCAAGCCGCCGTGCTTGCTTCGCTGGCGCGAAATGCTGCGCCGGCACGGCCAGCACAAAGTGCTCCCGGTAAAGGGCGATGCCGCTCAGGCTGGCGTCGTCCGGCGTGCGCCACGCCATGATGCCGCCGTCCAGTTCTTCGCTGCGGATAGCCTGTGCCTGCTGCAGTGACAACAGCGGCTCGATCGAGAGCAGTATTTCCGGGTTCTGCTCCCGGAAGTGCGCAAGAATCGCCAGCGTCACGGGCGAGGCCAGGTAGCTGGGCATGATGCCGAGCGTGAACGTGCCGGTCTGGCCCTGCGCAATGCGATGGGCCCGGTCACGTGCCTGTTCCAGCTGCAGCAGCGACTGCTTCGCATCGTGCAGGAAGCTGGTGCCGGCATCGGTGAGTTGCACGCCCTTGGCATGCCGCTCGAACAATGGGGCGCCAATACCCGCCTCAAGATCCTGGATCTGCCTCGACAAGGCTGGTTGGGTGATGTTCAGTGCCCGGGAGGCCGCAATGATGCTGCCTTCTTCCGCGACGGCGATGAAGTAGCGCAAGTGGCGCGTTTCTATGTTGCGCATGCTTTGCCGGTTACCCTGTGAATATTGCTATGCCTTGCAAGTATAGCTTTCAGGCTTGATCGGCATTTGACCGCATAGGCTGCAGGCTTCTAGCATTCAAGGTTCTTCATGCCAGAACCAAGAAGCGCCACCATGCCCCATGCTGAAAAAGCCCTGCCCGTGAGCCTGCACATCGTCACGCCACTGCTGCGATCCACGTCCTGCTCGGCGCGGCTGGGGCGCTCGGTGTGGTTCAAGATGGAGGCCCTGCAGCCCCCGGGCTCGTTCAAGGCGCGCGGCATCGGCCATGCATGCCAGACCTACAAGGAGTGGGGCGCAACGCGCTTCGTGTCCTCCTCGGGCGGCAACGCCGGCATTGCCGTCGCCTACAGCGGGCGGCTGCTTGGCGTGCCGGTGACCGTCGTCGTGCCCGAGACCACCTCGGCCGCGGCGCGCGAGCGCATCGCGGCGGAAGGCGCCGAGCTGGTGGTGCACGGGCGTGCATGGAGCGAGGCCAACGAGCACGCGCTCTCGCTGATGAAGCCGGACTACGCGTTTATCCACCCCTTTGACGACCCCCTGCTGTGGGAAGGCCACGCGACGATGATCGACGAGGTGGCTGCCGCCGGCGTCAAGCCGGGCGCGGTAGTGCTATCGGTAGGCGGTGGCGGCTTGCTATGCGGCGTTCTTGCCGGGCTTGAACGCAATGGCTGGCACGATGTGCCCGTCATTGCGGCCGAGACTGTTGGCGCGGATTCCTACGCCGCCTCGCTGGCGGCCGGCGCGCAGGTCGAGCTGCCCGCCATCACCAGCATCGCGACATCGCTGGGTGCCAAGAGCCCTTGCGCCAAGGCGGTGGAGTGGTCAAGGGTGCATCCGATCGTCAGCGAGGTGGTCACGGACAAGGAAGCCGTGGGCGCGTGCCTGCGCTTTTTGGCCGAGCACCGGATCGTGGTGGAGCCCGCGTGCGGCGCGGCGCTGGCCGCGCTGGAGCGCAAGCCCGCCGCGCTGATGGCGGCAAGCGACGTGCTGGTCATCGTCTGCGGCGGCGCCGGTGCCACTGCCGAACAACTGCAGGCCTGGGATCGCGCAGCCTGACGCCTGGCCGGCGGAGTTCACCAGGTACGCGCGGGCCAGTCGGGTTTCGCATGCGTGGATGGCAGCCGTGCAGCCATCCGTCTGCCCCGCATCCGACCCGCATCCGACCCGCATTCGCTACCCGCGCGGTTTTCTATTGTGAAAAATCCGACTGGAACCGAGACGTTTAATTCATCCCGGGAATGACTCGCCGTGACTACACTGTGGCCTGTACCGCGCTGCTCAACGCATCGAACGCGCAGTGCAGCTCAAAAGGCGAAACAGACGACATGCGGGACGCAAGAATCCGCCTATCCCGCTCCACACCCAGTGGAAAGTGCCGCCCAATCTGGAATCAAGCAGCAATCATGAATAAGAAGCGCTTCACGCCCCTTGTTTGCGCAGCCGCCTTCGGCGTCTGCCTCCTGGCCTCCACGCAAGCCAGCGCAACGGGTCCGAAAGATAGCACCAACGCCGGCGACAAGTACGGCTACGCACTCCACAACGGCAAGCGCGACCCCTTCACCGACGGCGCCCGCGTTGGCGACCGCCGCGACCCGTTCACCGATGGCGCCCGCGCTGGCGACCGTCGCGATCCGTTCACGGACGGCGCGCACGGCAGCGCCGTACTGGACCTCGCCGGGCGCGACCTGACCGGCGTGTCGGCCCCGCCGGCGCATAGCGCGGCAGCCAGCCGCCAGGCCAGCGCCTGATACAGCGGATACAGTGCTGCCGGTCCGGCCCCGGGACCCCTCCACCCGCGGCCGGACTGGGAAGTATCAAGTTCCTACACGCATTGTCATTGCCATTCCTGTCTGAAGACAAATCATGAAAACCATCGTGCTGGCGCTGCTGAGCGTCACGGCCCTCGCTGCCTCGCTGCCCGCTTTTGCCGGTCCCGACTGGACCGTTATCGAACGCGCGCGCGCCCAGAAGCAGGCGCAGGCAAAGCAGCAAGCGCAGACGCCCTGCGCACTGAAGTCCAACCAGGCAACGGCCACGTCCGGCGCCGACGGCAAGCAAGGCTAAGCCTTACCTCTGCCTTTACCGCTTGCCCGGGGGCCGGCGCCCAAGGCGTTCATCGGAACACCAGCGTGCGGCCCCCATTGCGCAGCACGCGGTGCTCCGCGTGCCATTTCACCGCGCGTGCCAGCGCCACGCATTCCACGTCGCGCCCGATGGCGGCCAGCTGGTCCGCATCCATGGCATGGTCCACGCGCGACACTTCCTGCTCGATGATGGGCCCCTCGTCCAGTTCCGCCGTGACGTAGTGCGCGGTGGCGCCGATCAGCTTCACGCCGCGCTCATAGGCCTGGTGATACGGCCTGGCCCCTTTGAAGCTCGGCAGGAACGAGTGGTGGATATTGATCGCGCGCCCCTCCAGCCGGCGGCACAGGTCGTCTGACAGCACCTGCATGTAGCGCGCCAGCACCACCAGGTCGATCCGGTATTCGCAGAACAGATCCCACAAGCGCGCTTCCTGCGCCGCCTTGGTATCGCGTGTGGCTTGCAGCAGCGGCAGGTGGTGAAACGGAATGTCGTAGCTCGCGGCCAGCTGGTAGAAATCCTTGTGGTTCGACGCAATCGCCGCGATCTCGATCGGCAACTGGCCGGTGCGGTGGCGGAACAGCAGGTCGTTCAGGCAGTGCCCGATGCGCGACACCAGCAGCATCACCCGCGGCCTGCGCGCGGCATCGTGCAGGGCCCACTCCATCTCGTAGTCCGTCCCCAGCCCGGCAAACGCCGCGCGAAGATGCGTCAGCGCGTCGTCCGCGCTGACGCCCGGGGGCAAGGCGCGCCGGAAGTGCACGCGCATGAAAAAGCGCGCGCTAGGCCGGTCGCCGAACTGGGCCGAGTCGAGGATATTCGCGCCCGCTTCGCACAACAGGCTGGCCACGGCGTGGACGATTCCCGAGCGGTCCGGGCACGACAGGGTCAGGATGTAGCTGGCGCAGTCGGATAGGTTCTCGGTTGCGTTGTCCATCATGCCTTGGCCCTGGCGCTGCTTGGGTCGTAAGGTGCGCGCAGGTGCACGCTGGCGGGCAGCAGCTCGCCGGCCAGGTCGACGTGGTAGGTGCCTTCGGCGATCCACTGGGCGTTGGCCGCGCCGTTTTCACGTTGCAGCAGCGCCATCCCCACCGGGCAACCCAGCGTATGCCCGAAGGCCGCCGAGGTGACGAAGCCGGCCGGGCGCACTGTGCCATCCGGGCCGGTGCGCAGCACGGCTTCGCCGCCCCACAGCATGGCCTGGCTGGCGCCGTCGAGCGTCACCACGGCCACGCGGCGCTGCGCCTGTGCCGCGCCGCCGGCCGCGCGCAGCTTGAGCAGCGCCTCGCGGCCCCGGAACGGGATCGGCTTGTCGAGCTTGCAGGCAAAGGACAGCCCGGCCTCGAACGGATTGATGTCGGTGGTCAGCTCGCGGCTCCAGGCGCGGTAGCCTTTTTCGATGCGCAGGGATTCAATGGCGTAGTAGCCGGCGTTGGCCAGGCCGAAGGGTTTGCCCGCGGCCTGCAGCGTCTCGTAGACGCCCACCGCAAACTCCACCGGCACGTAGAGTTCCCAGCCGAGTTCGCCCACATAGGTCAGGCGCGTGGCGCGCACCGTGGCGTAGCCCAGGTCGATCTCGCGCGAGCTGCCGAACGGGAAGGCTTCGTTGGAGAAGTCCGCGCGCGACACGCTCTGCAGCAGCTCGCGCGAGCGTGGGCCCATCACCGCCAGCACGCTGTGCTGCCCGGTGACATCGACGATGGCGCAGCGCTGGCCGGCGGGAATCAGGCGCTCGATGTAGTTGAAGTCGCGCGTGGTCTGGGCTGAGCCGGTCACCAGCAGGTACTGGTCGTGCGCGAGCCGGGTCACGGTCAGGTCCGATTCATAGGTGCCGCGCTCGTTGAGCATCGCGGTGTACACGGTCTGGCCGGCGGGCACGGCCACGTCGTTGCTCATCAGGTGCTGCAGCACCGCCTCGGCATCGGCGCCCTTGACGATGTATTTGGAGAACGAGCTCATGTCGAACAGCGCCACGCCCTCGCGGCAGGCGCGATGCTCCGCGCCGCTCCACGGCAGCCAGTTCTGCTGGCCGAAGGAATACTCGATCTCAGGCGCGACGCCCGGCGGCGCGAAGAAGTTCGGCCGCTCCCAGCCCATCTTGCTGCCGAAGTTGGCGCGGGCGTCGCGCAGGTGCGCATACAGCGGCGAGCGGCGGAAGGGCCGCGCGGTATCCAGCTCGCGGTTGGGCCAGGGCATGGCGTAGTGCAGGCCCAGGGTTTCCTTGACGCGGTCGTGCAGCCAGCTTTGGTTGCCGTTGAAGCCGGCAAAGCGGCGGATATCGACCGGCCACAGATCCATGGTGGGCTCGCCCGCCACGATCCATTCGGCCAGCGCCATGCCCGCGCCGCCGGCGGAGGCGATGCCCATGGAGTTGAAGCCCGCGCCCACGTAGAAGTTGCGCAGTTCGGGGGCTTCGCCCAGGATGAAGTTGTTGTCGGGCGTGAACGATTCGGGGCCGTTGTAGAACTGCTTCACCTGGGCCGTCTCCAGCGCCGGCACGCGCTGCAGCGCGTTCTGCATCAGGATCTCGAACTGGTCCCAGTCGTCGGGCAGCAACTGGAACTCGAACGGCTCCGGAATGCCTTGCATGCCCCAGGGCTTGGCGTTGGGCTCGAAGCCGCCCATCACCAGCCCGCCCACCTCCTCCTTGAAGTAGATAAAGCCGTCCGGGTCGCGCATCACCGGCAGGTCGGGATGCACGCCGGCAATGCGCTCGGTGACGATGTAGTAGTGCTCGGCCGAATGCAGCGGCACCGTCACGCCGCACAGCCGGCCCACCTGCCGGGCCCACTGGCCCGCGCAATTGACCACGATCTGCGCGCCGATGGTGCCTGAGGCGCCGTCCTTGTCTTGCCAGCTGACGCCGCTGGCGCGGCCGTCCCGGGTATGAATGGCCGTGACCTTGGTGTCCTGCACGATCATCGCGCCACGGGTGCGCGCGCCGCGCGCCAGCGCCTGGGTGAGGTCGGTGGGATTGGCCTTGCCATCGCCCGGCAGCCACACCGCGCCGTGCAGGTCGTCGGTGCACATCACCGGCCACAGCTCGCCAGCCTCGCGCGCCGAGATGACCTGGCAGTCCACGCCGTAAGCACGCGCCACCGCCGCGGTGCGCTTGAGCTGCGTCATGCGCTCGGCGGTACGCGCCACCGAGAGCGAGCCGCACTGCTTCCAGCCGGTGCCCAGCCCGGTCTCGGCCTCCAGCTCGCTGTACAAGCGCGTGGAGTGGCGGATCAGCTTGGTCATGCTCTCCTGCGCGCGCAGCTGCCCCACCAGCCCGGCCGCGTGCCAGGTGGTGCCGCACGAGAGCTGGCCCTGCTCGAGCAGGACGACGTCGGTCCAGCCGAGCTTGGTGAGGTGATAGGCCACGCTGCAGCCAATGATGCCGCCGCCGATGATGACGACGCGGGCGTGCTCGGGAACGGGGCGGCGGGGAGAAGCAGACATGGAGGCACCTGTGGAAAGATCGCGCCGGAAGGCGCTGGGCTTGGTTGCCACAGTTTGCCAATAAAAAACACAAAACACAACATAACGAGACATGAAAAAGCCACGCCAGGGTGACTGGCGTGGCTTGGCTCAGTGGGATGCAGCGCGGCTCAGGACTCCAGGACGATGACCATCCACATCAGGCCAAAGCGGTCCGCCGTCATGCCGAAGCGCGGCGAGTAGAACGTCTTGCCCAGCGGCATCATTACCTGCCCGCCCTCGGCCAGGGCGTTGAACACGCGATCGGCGCTGGCCACATCAGGCACGGTCACGGACAGCGAGAAGCCCTGGAAATCGGGCTTGCCCGTGCACCGTCCATCGGACATCATCACCGTGGTCTCGCCGATGCGCATCGACATGTGCATGATCTTTTCTTCAGTGCCGGCCGCGGGCGCGCAAGCGCCCTCGGGCGGGGGAGACTCCGGCGGGGGGGCCTCCTTGAAGCGCATCATCATGATCACTTCCGCGCCCACGGCGCGCTTGTAGAACTCAGCCGCCTCCTCGCAACGGCCTTCAAAGAACAGATAGGGTTGGACTAGCATCTTGTCTCCTTTCCACTTTCAGGGTTGAAACGCGTCAGGCGTTGAAACTCACCGGCATCGATGCGTGCTCGTGCACAACCAGCCATCGGCCGGCGATCTTGCGAAAACAAACGGTGGCGCGCACCCAGGCTTGCTGAGGGGCGCCGCCCTTGGGCGTGCTGCTGATCCGGCCGACGCTGTACCAAAAAGCCAGGTCCTCGCCGGCCGTCAGGTGCATCTCGGCCATCTCGAAACCGACTGGGCCTTCCAGGCTGTCGAACCACTGCTGCCAGCGCTCGCGGTATGGCGCCACGCCACGGGAGTGCACAGGCGGCACCACATCGAAGATGACCACGTCTTCAGCATAGTTGCGCATCATGACAACGGCGTCTTTCGCGCGCACGGCGTTGACCCACGTGTCGACCAGGGCACGCACCTCGGCTTCGCTGCCAGGGTGCGACGAGGGCTGGGAGGTGGAGGTATTTGCCATCCTTGCTCCTTGCATGAAGGGAACGCGGGGGTCGTGGCGACGATCCGGCCAATCATTGTGTACACTGTCCACTACAATAGTAAAGAAAATGGACGCTGTCCACATGGTGAGGAAATGACCGGCGCAAAGCGCTCTTCACGCATCCCGCGCACCCCGCGCACCCCGCGCATCGCGCGCATCGCGAGCTCGACGGATTCGGCCGATGCCAGCGGCACTGCCGTTCCTGCGGATTCGGCGGTATCCACCACCTCTGCCACCTCTGCCACCCCAACGCCCCGCAGCACCTATCGGCATGGCGACCTGCGTCGCGCGCTGCTCGACGCCGGCATGGAACTGGCGCGCGATGGCGGCCCGGATGCCGTCGTGTTGCGCGAGGCCACCCGGCGCGCCGGGGTCGTGCCCAACGCCGCCTACCGGCACTTCGCCAGCCGCCAGGACCTGTTGCAGGCGGTGCGTGCCGCCGCGCTCGCGGCGCTGGCGCAAGCCATCGAGGCCGAGCTTGCCGTGCTGGACGACAGCGCGCCGCCCGCGGAGTTCGCCCGCGCCAGCCTGCGCGCGGTCGGCAAAGGCTACATGCAGTTCGCACTCGCCGAGCCCGGGCTGTTCCGTACGGCATTCTCGGTGCCGGATGAGCTGGAAGGCGTGCCGGTCCCGGACAAGGCGGGCAACAGCGGGCTGAACCCCTACCAGTTGCTGGGCGCGGCGCTGGACCGGATGGTGGCGGCCGGCGTGCTGCCCGCCGCGCGCCGGCCCGGCGCCGAATACCTCGCGTGGTCCGCCGTGCATGGCTTGTCGATGCTGGTCATCGACGGGCCGCTGCGCATGGTGGCGATGTCGCCGGGGCAGGCGCACCAGATCGGGCAGCGGCTGCTGGAAATGGTGGAGAAGGGGCTGTAGGGTGCCTTGGCACTAATCACTAATCGAGCCGCGAGCCGCGAGCCTCTAACCCATCTCCACCCGCTCCGCCAGAAAATCCAGCAACGCCCGCACCCGTGCCGGCAAATGGCGGCCCTGGCCAAGGTACACGGCGTGCACCGCTTCCAGGTCGCCGGGGTTGAAGGCTTCCAGCAGCGGCACCAGCCTCCCTGCGGCGATGTCCTCGCGCACCTGGAACACGGCCATCCTGGCCAGGCCCAGCCCGCCCACCACGATCCGCCGCAGCGCGTCGCCATTGCTGGTCATGGCATTGCCGATTGGCGCCACCATGGTGGGTTGCCCGTCTTCCAGCATCGGCCAGCCTTCGATCGCGCGCGCATAGCCCAGCTTCAAGCAGTTGTGCCCGGCCAGGTCGGCGGGCACGCGGGGCGTGCCGCAACGCGCCAGGTAGGCGGGCGCGCCCACCACCACCATGCGGGTCTCGCCCAGCTTGCGGGCCACCAGTTGCGAGCTCTTCAGCGCGCCGGCGCGGATTGCTACGTCGGTGCGCTCCTCCATCAGGTCGATGACCTGGTCGGTCAGCACGATATCGAGCTGGATGTCCGGATACAGCGCCAGGAAGGCCGGCACCAACGGCAGCAGGAAGTGATCGCCAAAGGGCACGTTGGCGTTGATGCGCACGCGGCCATGGGGCGCGGCGCTGGCGGCGGCGCCGCGCTCAGCGTCGTCCAGGTCGGCCAGCACGCGCACGGCGCGCTCGTAGAAGGCGCTGCCTTCCGCCGTGAGCTCGATGCGGCGCGTGGAGCGGTTGACCAGGCGCGCGCCGAGCCGGGTCTCCAGCCGTGCCACCAGCTTGCTGACGGCCGACGGCGTCATGCGCAAGGCGCGCGCGGCGGCGGAGAAGCCACCCAGCTCCACCACCCGCACGAACACTTCCATCTCGCCGGAGCGGTTGACATCGAGCCTGGACATTGTGAATTCAATTCATAAATGTTGTTCGTGCGGGCAGTCTACCGCACCAATCTCCCCGTCCCCATACTCCGCTCCATGCTGCACCGACTTCCCGGGTCGCACGTAATCCGCTTCACATACTCCCTATGCCACTCGCTCTCTATGCCTTGACCGCCGGCGCCTTCGGCATCGGCGTCACAGAATTCATCATCATGGGCCTGCTGCTCGAGGTCGGGACCGACCTTGGGGTCTCCATCGCGGCGGCGGGCCTGCTGATTTCCGGCTATGCGCTCGGCGTGGTGGCCGGCGCACCGATCATGACCGCGCTGACCGCCCGCTGGCCGCGCAAGACGGCGCTGCTGGGCCTGATGGTGATCTTCACCATCGGCAACGCGGCCTGCGCGCTGGCGCCGAACTACGAGTTGCTGATGGCAGCGCGGGTGCTCACCGCGCTGGCGCACGGCACCTTCTTTGGCGTGGGCTCGGTGGTCGCCACCGGGCTGGTGGCGCCGCACAAGCGCGCCTCGGCCATTGCCGTGATGTTCACCGGGCTGACGGTGGCGAGCGTGCTGGGCGTGCCGTTCGGCACCTGGCTCGGCCAGGCCCATGGCTGGCGCGCCAGCTTTTGGGCGGTGGCCGCCGTCGGCCTGCTGGCGGTGCTGGTGATTGCCCTGGCAGTGCCGGCCGAGCGCGCAGCGCCGGAAGCCCCCGACCTGCGCCGCGACCTGCGCGCACTGATGCGCCGGCCGGTGCTGCTGGGGCTGCTGACCACGGTGCTGGGCTACGCCGGCGTGTTCGCGGTGTTCACGTATATCGCGCCGATCCTGACGCAGATCACCGGCTTTGCCGACAGTGCCGTCTCGCCCATCCTGCTGGTCTTCGGCGTGGGCCTGGTGGCCGGCAACCTGCTTGGCGGCAAGCTGGCCGACCGCCATCTGCAGGCCACCGTGCTCGGCAGCATGCTGGCGCTGGCCGTGGTGCTCGGGCTGATGGGTTTTGTCCTGCACAGCAAGGTGCTCTCCGTGATCTTTGTCGGCCTGCTTGGGGTGGCCGCCTTCGCAACAGTGGCGCCGCTGCAGATATGGGTGCTGGAGCGCGCCAGCGGCGCAGGGCAGAGCCTGGCGTCGAGCTTCAATATCGCGGCCTTCAACCTGGGCAACGCCATTGGTGCGTGGCTGGGTGGCGTGGTCATTACGCGCGGACCGGGGCTAGGTGCCGTGACCTGGGTGGCGGCACTGGTGCCGGTGGTGGCAGTGGCGGTGGCGCTGCTGGCCATCCGGCTCGATCGGGGGACGCCGGCGAACGGTGGGGTCAAGCTGGCCTCGCAGCCCATGCATTGATTTCGGGGCACTGAGTCCAGGGCGGGACCTTGCATTGCGGTGGCGCGGAGGGTCGCTTATGCTGGCGGCTGTCCCGCCAATGGCCATCCGCCCTTCGTTCGATGCAAACCGCTCTGATCGTGATTGACGTACAACGTGGCCTGTTCGACGATGCGCCACGGCCGGGCGATGCCGATGTCGTGCTCGGCCGCATCAACGGCCTCACGCAACGGGCGCGCGCAGCCGGCGTGCCGGTGGTGTTCGTGCAGCACGAGGATGGCGGCGCGCTGTCGTTCGGTTCGCCGGGCTGGGCGCTGGAGCGCACGCTGGTCGTACAGGCGCAAGACCATCTTGTGCGCAAGACCACGCCCGACGCCTTCCTGCATACCGAGCTCGCCGCGCTGCTGGATCGCTTGCAGGCCAGGCATCTGGTCATCTGCGGCTATGCCACCGAGTTCTGCGTGGACACCACCGTGCGCCGCGCCGCCGGGCTTGGCTATTCGATCACGCTCGCCGCCGACGCACACACCACGCACGACAAGCCGCACGCCGGCGCCGAGCTGATCCGGCGCCACCACAATGCCACGCTGTCGGCCATCACCAGCTTCGGCCGGCCGATCCGGGCGCTGGCGTCGGAAGTCATCGGGTTTGGCGGTGGCGCGGCGGGCGGCTGAGGCAAGAGAAGGCCGTATCGTCTGTGCAAGACCCACATCAACCGCACCACAGGATCACCAACCCAATATGATCACCTGCTACCTGCGCTATATCGTCGACCCCAACAAGCTCAAGGAATTCGAGCACTACGGCAAGCTGTGGATTCCGCTGGTCGAAAAATTCGGCGGCCAGCATCACGGCTACTTCCTGCCGTCGGAAGGTGCCAACAATGTGGCGCTGGCCTTGTTCTCCTTCCCCAGCCTTGCGCTGTACGAGGCGGTATCGCAACAAGTCCTTCGACGATCCGGAGTGCCAGGCCGCGTTTCGCTACGCGCAGGAGACGCAATGCATCGTCAGCTACGAGCGTAGTTTCTTCCGGCCGGTGTTCGAGTAGGACGTGTCTGCGCCTGAGTTGAAGGGCCGGTGGAGAGGGCGGGCGCTCGCTCCACGTGATGCGCCTCGCTCTTGAGATTGCCCGCCCTCTCCCCCAACCCCTCTCCCGCCGTGCAGGAGAGGGGAGCAAACAAGCGCATCGCACGCGCTGCCGTGATGCGCGCCATCACCGCACCATCGCTTGCCCGATCTCAGTCGCCAGCGCTCTCGGTTCGCTGAACCAGCGTCTGTTCAAAAAATTGCAGAAGGGCCTGCACGCGGGCGGTACGGCCCTTGCGCGTCGGAACAAGAAGGGTGACGGGCGCACTGTCGAACTGCCAGTCGGCCAGCACGCGCACCAGTGCGCCGCTAGCGATCGCCTCGGCGGCATCCCATTCTGACCGCAGAACCAATCCCATGCCTTTTTCCGCCCAGTGGCGAGCGACGCTTCCGTCGTTAGTGGTATAGGCCGGTGCGACGCGAAGCGTTTCTCCAGGGTTTTGCCGCCGGTGCGCATTTGTTGATGCCTTTCGGACATGCCACAGTGTCACGTCCTCATCGTTTTCGCGGATGCAGATGCAAGCATGCGTCAGCAGATCGCGCGGCACCCGGGGCACCCCGTGCGCGCTCAGGTAGCCAGGGCTGGCACACAGCCATCGCTCATTGGCGGCCAGCGTGCGGGCAATCCACGAAGATTCCTTCACTGTGCCGACGTGGACCACCGCGTCCGCGTCGTGACGGTCCGGCCATGGTGTCTCCCGCAGGTCCAGTTGCAGCCGTAGTCCAGGATGGAGTCGCGCGAACCGCGCGAGCATCGGCGCGATGCGTTGGCGACCATAGCCAAAGGGGGCGGAGATTCGGAGAATTCCAGTCAACTGCCGGTCATCGCGCTGGAAGGACTCGGGCAGCGACTCCAACTGCCGTAGCAGCAGCTCGGCTTCGTGTGCGAAGCGCTCGCCTTCCGGGGTCAGGCTGAGGCGATGAGCGGTACGCGTGGCAAGTGCAAGTCCGAGCGTTGTCTCCAGTTTGCGTAGGCGCATGGACAGCGCCGGCGGGGTAACGTCGAGCGCGCGCGCTGCGGCGCTGAGCGATGGCGCCCTTGCCAACGCGGACACAAGCTGTAAGTCCTCGATGCGGATCATTCAATTCAGCTTAACAATTGATTTCCAGGCATTTAACCACGGAGAGGACTTGGCTGACTACAGTGGCTACATACTCACCGGTCTCACCCTCATCGCGCGCCGACGCCGCGACGGAGGACTTGGGCTCGCTCTTTACAGGCGTGCATTTCCGTGACCCACCAGCCTGCAACCGATTTTCCTTTTCGTTCGACATGTACTTTTCCCTTCACACCGTTGACACGCCTGCAGCGATTATTGACTTGGAGCGCATGCAGCACAACATCGATCGGATGCAGCAGCGCATGGATATGCTGGGCGTGCGGTTCCGGCCGCATGTAAAAACCAGCAAATGCACGCCTGTCGTGCGCGCCCAGCTCGCGGCCGGCGCGCTTGGAATCACTGTCTCCACGCTCAAGGAAGCCGAGCACTTCCTTGCCGCGGGTGTCACGGACATTTTCTACGCGGTTGGCATGGCACCGCACCGGCTTCCCCAGGCACTGGCATTGCGCCGGCGCGGATGCAATCTGAAGATACTTACCGACGGCCTGGTATCGGCTCAGGCGATTGCTGACTTCGGCAAAGCGAACGGTGAGGCCTTCGATGTGTGGATCGAGATCGACACCGACGGCCACCGCTCGGGTATCCAGCCTGAAGACCCCGTGCTATTGGAGGTCGGCCACGCATTGCAGGACGGGGGCATGCGCCTCGGTGGCGTGTTGACCCACGCTGGCTCGAGCTACGAACTCGATACGCCTGAAGCGTTGACGGCCTTGGCCGAGCGCGAACGCGTCGGCTGCTTGCGCGCGGCGGAGCGTCTGCGCGCGGCGGGCCTTCCATGCCCGGGGGTTAGTGTCGGCTCGACCCCGACGGCACTTGCCGCCGCGCAACTCCAGGGGGTAACCGAGGTGCGGGCCGGCGTCTATGTTCTCTTTGACCTGGTGATGAACAACATCGGTGTCTGCACTACGGATGAGATAGCGCTTAGTGTACTGACGACGGTGATAGGCCATCAGAGTGACAAGGGTTGGATCATCGTGGACGCAGGGTGGATGGCCATGAGCCGCGATCGCGGAACCCAGAAGCAGAAGCAGGACTATGGATATGGGCAGGTCTGCACGATAGACGGCACGGTGTTGCCAGGCCACCTGCTGAGCGGCGCTAACCAGGAGCACGGCATCGTGTCGCGCGAAGGTGGGCCCGACGCGGACATCTCCCATCGCTTTCCGGTAGGTACGCGCCTGCGCATTCTTCCGAACCACGCCTGCGCAACAGGAGCGCAGTTCCCCGAGTACCGAGCGCTCGCTGAGGGCGGAACGCTCACGACCTGGGAGCGTTTCCATGGCTGGTGAATTGCGCGGCGACGTACGCGTCGTCACTCCGGCAGGCTTGGCCAGCGCGGCCAGCCGCTGTGGCCCCCGCATCGATCGACTGGTGCAGGCGCGTTCAATCGCGCAGGGAGGAGGCCAATCCTGACACACAAACGAGTAGATCATTGCCCGGACCGCCTGCTTGTCACGAGCAATGGCAGGGAAAGACTTTAGGAAGAATCATGAAATTCAAGCGCCTCACCCACCTTTCTCCCGTAGATCGCATCATGCGATTCACGACCGCCTTCGCTGCTTTCGCTGCTTTCGCCTTTGGTGCGGCCGGCAGTCTCACCTCGTCCGCCCAGGCGGCGGAGGACCCGTGGCCTCATAAGCCAGTCACCGTGATCGTTCCCTCTGCTGCCGGTGGATCGGGCGACGTACTAAGCCGCATTGTGCTGAGTCACCTCGCGAGAGCGACCAACGCCAACTTCGTTGTCGACAATCGCCCGGGCGCCGCAGGCAACATCGGCATGGCGATGCTCAAGCGCGCCGCGCCGGACGGGTACACGATTGGCTATGGCAACATCAACACCCTGGCCGTCAACCCCGGCCTGTTCAGAAAGCTTCCCTATGATGTGCAACGGGACTTTGTGCCCGTGGGCCGCATGTTCTCGATCTACAACCTGCTCGTGGTTCGTGGCGACTCCCCGATCAAGAACGTCGCCGAACTGATTGCGCTGGCCAAGAAGGAGCCCGGCAAGCTGTCATACGCCGCGGCGGGTACCGGCAGCAGTGGCCACATGGGCGGCGAGCTGTTCAAGAAGATGGCCGGTATCGACGTGTTGTTCATCCCGTACAACGGCGACCCGCCGTCCCTCACCGACCTCGCCGGCGGCCGGCTTGACTACACGTTTACCAATGCCTCGGTCGCATGGCCGCTCGTCAAAAGCGGCAAGCTGCGCGCGCTGGCGATCACCAGCCGCGAGCGTATTCCACTCTATCCCAATCTGCCGACCCTGGACGAGTCCGGACTGAAAGGCTACGAGAACGTCTCGTGGGGCGGTCTGGTATTTCCCAAGGGCACGCCACAGCCGATCGTCGACCGGGTTAGCGCCGCGCTGGAGAAAGTGCTGAAGACCGACGCCTTGCGCAAGGAGTTGACCGACGCCAACGCATCGGCAGGCACCGGCACCCGCGAAGATTTCGCGCGATTCGTCGCCAGCGAGCAGAAGAAATGGACCGGCGTCATCGAATCCGCGCATATCCCAAAAATGAACTGAACATCCCGACGACCATGTCTAGCCCCCGCATTGCAATCCTAGGCTTCGCTATCGAATCGAACCGCTTTGCCCCGGTTTCCACGCGGGACGACTTCGTGGACCGCGCTTACCTGGCCGGAGACGCGTTGCTGGCCGATGCCCGCAGTCCCGCACCTGCCATGACGCCAGAGATCCCAGCCTTCGTCCGGCGCATGGATGCCAACGGTGCATGGACCCCCGTGCCGATCCTGTTCGCCAACGCAGAATCGGGTGGCCCCGTCGATCACGCTTTCTTCGCCGAGACGCTAGCTATCTTCGAGCGGGGACTACGTGCCGCTTTGCCGTTGGACGCTGTCTACATCTGCGAACATGGCGCCGCCATTACCACGGAGGAGGATGACCCGGACGGCCTCGTCTTCGAAATGGCGCGGTCCATCGTTGGCCCCTTGGTGCCCATCGTAGCCACCGTCGATCTGCATGCGAATGTGTCCGACCGGATGGTCGACCAGGTTGACACGCTCATTTCCTATCGCCGTAATCCCCATACCGACATGGCAGAACGGGGGACGGAAGCGGCCGAAGTGCTGATGGAACTGCTGCGAGGCATGCGCGTGACCGTGGCCCACGTGCGCATGCCCGTTTGCGCACCACCGACGCAGCTGTTGACCGCGCCCGGTACTGGGCCGTACGCGGACATGATCCACGCGGCAGAAGCATTGGATGATCCAAGAATCATCAATATTTCGGCCCTGGGCGGATTCGTCTTTGGAGACACGCCAAAGAATGGCATGACGGTGATCGTTTCGACCCGTAACGATGCCGAGTTCGCGCGTCGAACTGCCCTGGACCTGGTCACGCCCGCATGGGAAGGACGGGCTGCCTTCACGCCCGAGTTGGTGCCGCTCGAACAAGCTGTGGCTTTGGCCCGGACGGCGGGCCGCTCGCCTTCACTGCACGCGGTACTCTTGGCCGATGTGGCCGACAACCCGGGTGGGGGAGGGCGCGGCAACACGCCATTCCTGCTGCAGGCGCTGTTGGAAGGGGACGTCAATAACGCGATCCTGGGCGTTGTCACGGATCCGTCACTGAGCGCAGAGGCGCATGCGCTTGGCGTCGGTGCTTCGTTCACCGCTCGCTTCAATCGCGCGGAAACCGCCACATACTCGGTGCCGTTCAGCGCGCCCGCTACAGTGCTGCGCTTGCATTCCGGAAAAGGCGTCGGACGGCGGGGGCAGTTGGCTGGCTGCAGCTTTAACCTGGGCCCCTCGGCCTTGCTGCAGGTTGGCGGCGTGCAGGTGGTGGTGATCAGCATCCGTCATCAATGCCACGAGCCCATGTTTTTCGAGATGTTCGGCATCGACATCGCGGCGGCGCGCACTGTGGTGGTGAAATCGCGCGGCCATTTCCGCGCGGCATTCGACGAGTTTTTCGAGCCAGAGCAGATACTCAGTGTGGACGCCCCCGGGCTGACATCGCCGGTATTGTCCCGTTTCGACTTTCAGCGTCTGCCCGGTCCCGTTGTTCCCATTGATGCCATGACGGAATGGACGCCGCGCGTCCGTCTGTTGTACAAGCCGGAAGACAGGCAATGAGGCTTGCAGGCTATGCCCGTCGCACGCGGGTAGGGCGTATGTGGATGATAGTCAACGCTTTCGACGCCAAGGTCCTCTACAATGGCGGCGATCTGTCCGCAATGGCGGACGCGCGAGCGACATCCACTCCATGCCAACGAAAAAGACACCTTCGAAGAAGGCCCCCGTGAAACCGCTGCAACCGGCGCTGACGGCCATTGTGGCGCGGATCGAAAGCATCCGCGACACGCTGGGCGCTACCGGCCAGCGCATTGCCGACTTTATCGCACAACATCCGGCGGAAGTGATGCATATGTCGGTCAGCGAAGTGGCTGAGCGCACGGGCGCCAGCGAGGGTAGCGTGGTCGGCCTGTGCAAGACGCTCGGTGCCACGGGCTTTCAGCAGTTGAAGATAGTGTTGGCGCAGGAGACTGTGCGGCCCGTGCAAATGATTCACGAAGACCTGGAACCGAACGACAACGCTGCCGCTGTCGTGCGCAAGATTTTCCAGAGCAATGTGCAGACCCTGCACGACACGCAGTCAACACTCGATGTAGGGGCGCTGGAGCGTGCGGTGCGCATCCTGAAGAAGGCCAAGCGCATCGAGATCTACGGCATCGGCAGTGCGGCAACGATCGCCGAAGACGCGCACTACCGCATGCTGCGAATCGGCCTCAACGTTAAGGCCGTTATCGATTCGCATATGCAGGTAATCAGCGCTGCGCTGACCGGGCCCGATGTCGCCGTACTGACCATCTCCCATTCCGGCAGCACGCATGAAACCGTGACTGCGACGCGACTGGCGAAGGAAGCCGGCGCGCATACCATTTGCATTACCAATTTCGGTAAATCGCCGATCCAGGCCTTCTCCGACGTGGTGCTGCTCACGATGGCACGCGAAACCCAGTTTCGCACCGAGGCGATGACCAGCCGCCTGGCGCAGCTGGCGATCATCGATGTATTGATCGCGTGCCTCGCCCTGAGCGACTACGATCGCGCGGTCAAGACGATCCGCCACACCTTCGACGTACTGTCGCTCAAACGCTACTGAGACCGGGTTGCAGGTGCGTACGCCCAGTGCCCCATGTCTCAAGCAACTGCGCGGGCGTTTCCGCTTCCGCCTCAGGCCCCGTTCCGAGGAGAAGATAGGACATACCCATCGCCACAGCGCCCGCAGCATCGGTTGCCGGATTGTCGCCGATCATGAGTGTCTGCGCCGGGGTCGCCCGCAACCGTCGCAAGCCCTCCCGAAACAGCACATCTGAAGGTTTGCCGATAATGCACACGGGACGCACGTCGGCGCAGGCTATTAACGCCGCCAACAGCGTACCGGTTTCCGGCACGCGCCAGCCGTTGCCGCCGGGATGGCTGAGATCGGGGTTCGTGACGATCAACCGTGCGCCGGTGCGCAGCACGTTCACCGCTAGCAGCAATTTGCGGTAGTTGAAGGCGCGGTCGAGCGCCAGCAGCACAACGTCCGGGTCCTGCTCCACCAGCCGGCAGCCCACCCGCTGGGCATAGCGTCGCAAAACCGGGCTGCCGAGCAAAAACACACGCGCGCTGGGGGAGGTTTGCCACAGGCAGTTCACAGTCATCTCGCCCGCCAGCACAAGCTGCGCGGGCGCAACGACAAGGCCCATTTTCCGTAGCTTGCGTGACATGCCGACCGCCGTGTCAGTGGAGTTGTTCGACACGATTGCGTAGCGCCCGTGCAGCGCCTCAAGCAGCGCAGCCGCGCCCGGCATCGCCGCGCCGTCGCGGATCAGCGTGCCGTCCAGATCGATAATGTAACGCCATGCCGGGTCGTGCCAAGGTGACCGCACCGCGGGCGCGAAGCCCGAAACGGGGGACGTACGATTGCCCAAGGACGAAAGTCCGTTATCTGTCATTGCTACATGCATTGGAATTGAAGAAACTGCGCCCTTCACGTTTGGCCGCGTCTTTAGTCCTGCATGGCGGCCAATTGGATGCCATGCAAGACAAAAAGCAGTTGTGTCAGGTCACCGCCGATACGGAACGCTGCATCCCGGGAAGAAGCTTCCTTGACCCATATGGGTCCTCACAATCAGACCTATAGGTGAAGTGCCATGGCGGGATCGCTGACGCTGGGCTTGCCGGTTTCGACGCGGCCCGAGAATCGGCGCTCGAAGTTGGCGGCCGTGACGGTAAAGTCGTACCAGCGGCCGCTTTGGCCCAGGTCCCAGTTCAGCACACCAGTCGCGCCTGCTGCCACATCCAGAGTCCACGGGCCGTCGGTGCGGTAGGCGTTGGACTGGACCGTCGCCGTGCCGCCCTTGGCGCCGGTGTTGTGCACCTTCACATAGACCTGGCCATTGACCGGCTCGTAGCAGACCTGGACTTCGGGCTGGAAGTCGGCCGCGCTACTGGCGAGTGCATCGCCCTTGAAGGTGCGCACGAATCCGTTGGTGCCATATACCCACAGTTCATACTTTCCGCTGTCGGTCGCGCTGGTGTTCCAATCGTCGGTCAGCATCTTGCCGGCTTCCACGGTGTAGCGGCGAGGAATTCGGTCGAGGTGCAGCTTGTCGTAGACGTGGAACACCGCGCCCTGAGTGCCGGTGTTACTGAACGTCAGCGACACCAAGCCGTTTGGTTGGATGCGTGCGCTGGTGTGCAACTCGTAGGGCAGCGCGCGCGAAAAGCGGGTGCCTTGTTCCTGGAACAGCGGCTGTGGCGTGGCCGGTGCGTTCGGAGTGGGCAGCGAGCTCTGCGCGGCTAGGACTGCGGCGTAATTACTCGTGTCGGGCAATGCCGGCCACTTCGGATCGTTGGGCGACACGAAGTCAAAACAGGAGGTCAGGTCGCCGCATACTGCGCGGTGCCACGGGCTGATGGCGTCGACGGTGACGCCGAAACGCTTCTCGAGAAACATGCCCACGGAGGTGTGGTCGAAAACCTGCGAGTTGACCCAGCCACCCTTGCTCCATGGTGAGATCACATACATTGGTACGCGTGCGCCCAGGCCAAACGGGCGCACGGTACCGCTGATGGTGTCACTGGCGAGGAGTTTGGCGCGTGTCGGATCGGAGAAGTACTCGCCGTCGAGCGGCAACGTTGCCTTGCCGGCAAGCGTGCCATCAGCGTTGTACGAGGGTGGTGCCGGCGCCGGCAGGTGGTCGAATAGGCCATCGTTCTCGTCATAGGTGAGGAAGAACACGGTTTTGGCCCAGACCTCGGGGTTGGCAGTCACGGCTTCAAGCACCTGCGCCGTATAGTTAGCGCCGATCGCCGGGTCGCTGGCGCCGGAGTGCTCGGAGTTCGCGGCCGAGCACAGTATCCACGAGACCGCGGGCAGCGTGTCATTGACCACGTCATTGCGCAAGTCGGCTATCGAATAGTCCGTCATGCCCTTCACATACAATGCCGAGCCGGGCTGCGCATTGCGGAAGCTCTGGAATGCCAGGCCGCCGTGCATGGCGCCGGTCCAGTTGTCGTTGGTATTCTGGTAGATCTTCCAGCTCACGCCAGCGTTCTGGAGCACGTCCGGCAGCGTTAGCCAAGTGAGTGCGTTGTCCGCATAGGTGTAGCCCGGGTTCGGCATGGTACCGGTGATCCAGCAGCGGTCGTTGTCGGGCTCCGAGGTCCGGTCGTTGCTGTTGATGCCCTGCTTGGCGAGCACAGGGTCGAAGCTGGAGCCTGAGAAGAAGACCACGCGGTTGGGGTCGGTGCCGCTGGTGACGGAGCAGTGGTAGCCATCGCAAATTGTAAAGGCGTCGGCCAGCGCGTACTGGAAGGGGATGTCTTCACGGCGAAGGTAACCCATCGTGTACTGGGTCTTGAAGCGCGGCCAGAACCCCATCTTGCCCTGGTCCCAGGCGGCCTGCGAGTCCCTGAAGCTGTGCGGCGTGCTCGGTGATTGCAGCGCCTTGGTCGTGGTCCTGTCCATGTGGTAGGGCGGAATCTCTTTCGTACCGTCCGACTGGAACCAAACGTCCTTACCGCTCTGGAGCGGTATCGGGAAGCGGTCGCCATAGCCACGTACGCCACGCAGGGCGCCGAAGTAGTGGTCGAAGCCGCGATTCTCCAGCATCAGAATCACGATATGCTTGACATCCTGGATGGTGCCGGTGTCAACCGCGGCGTTGACGGCGAGTGCCTTCCGGATTGAGGCAGGAAGCATGGACAGGGCCGAGACCGCGCCAACGGCGCTGGCGGATCTGCGTAGGAAATCGCGTCGGTTAGTCATGATTGGTGTCAATGGATGGATGGTGGGTGGAAGACGTCTCTTGTCAGGGCGCGCAATGGAGTGTTGGTGCCGCTTGCGGGCCAGGGCTGGCGGGGGGCTGGTTGGTCGGTGGTGCGGAGGAGTCGCCGCCGCCGCCGCAGGCGGTCAGAATCAGGCACAAGAGTGCGGCCGCGACAGCCAGGCCGTTACGGGACGAACTTGTTTTCATGGAGTTTTCCTTGAATGTAACCATGGGGAAGCAAAGCCGGCAGGCTTGGATGTGGCATGGCGCACCGGCTCAGGGAAGAGAAAGCAACAGGGGAAGGCGCGTCGTGCTCGAGCGCATAGAGCCCACGATAGAATTGAGCGCCCCTCACATCGCACAATCCCGGCAATAGTTAGTGTCAGGCCAGCTTGCGGCGCATCCGCGCGGCAAGTTGATCCAGCAAGAACACGGTTATGAAAATTGCCACGAGGATCGTGCCCACATGGGCGTACTGGTACATGTCGTAGCGCCCTTTCAATTCCTGGCCGATGCCCCCCGCGCCCACCAGGCCGACAACCGTGGCCATGCGCACGTTGCGATCCAGGATGTATAGGGTGTACGCGATGAATTGGGGCATGACCTGAGGACCCACTCCATACGCCAGCACTTTTAGCTTGCCGGCCCCGATCGCGCGCAACGCCTCCTGTGGTTTGGGATCGGCAGTCTCAATGTCCTCCGCGTAGAACTTACCCAGAAAGCCCATTGAATGGATCGCCAACGCGAGCACACCCGCGATGGGCCCAAAGCCGTAGGCCAGTACCAGGAATAGCGCACTGATCAACTCCGGCATGGAGCGAAACAAGCTGACGAGGCTGCGTGCGGTCACGTAGAACGCGCGATTTGGCGTGTAGTTTCGGGCGCTAAAGTAAGCCAGCGGCAGGCTCGCGCCTATCGCAAGCAAGGTGGCCCAGATCGCGATCTCGAAGGTCTCGATCATCTTCACCACCACCTGCCACAAGTAACCCACGGGCTCGACCAGATACTCACGCGGCGCTACGATCGTTTCCATGCGCAAGGTATCGGGATTCAGCTTTGATTCACTAACCCCAACGGTTTCCAGGTGAGCCAGCCAGGGCAATTGCGTCGGATCGAAATTTTCGATGCGAGCTACCTCAACCCGCTCGGATATCTGGATGGGAAACAGGCTGTGCGCCAGATGCCCGAGACCCGTGGTCACCTGCGACTGCGGCTTTATGCCCACCGAAGCCAGCAAGCCATCTGCGGTTAGCGCCACCATCTTGCCCATTTCCACGCGTTGCCCCACGTATAGGCAGAGAATCAGCGTCACAAGCAAGGCAAGCACGGTTTTGGCGCCGTAGGGATGGCCAAGGTTCCAGCGTGCGTCGGATGCGGGGTTTTGCATCACACCTCCTGCATTTGCAAATTGGCCACCGACGCGGCGGGCGAGGCCGCAACCGGTGCACGAGCGTCCTGGCCGGCGGGCGCGATGCCCGCCTCGTACAAGGAATGCGCGATCGTGTCGTCAAACGCCGTGGCGGGGCCGTCAAACATCACCTCGCCGCCACGCAACGCCACGATGCGGTCGGCGTACTCGCGTGCCAGGTCGACCTGGTGCAGGCTGCAAAGCACCGTCGTCCCGCGCTCACGGGCTTGCGTGCGCAGCAAGGAAAGTATCTCCCGGCTGATGCGCGGGTCCAGGCTAGCCACAGGCTCATCGGCAAGCAATAGCGGCGGATTGAGCATGAACGCTCGCGCAATACCGACCCGTTGCTGCTGTCCGCCCGACAGATCGCTCACCCGCCGATGCAGATGCTCCGGTGCGAGCCCAACCTGCTCGATGAGTTCGCAGGCCCGGGCACGCACATCGGCAGGAAAGCGCGCCAGCAAGGCGCGCCACGCCGGCAGGACCGGCAGCGCGCCACAAAGCACATTCATCGCCACCGTAGCTCGCGCGACCAAATTGAATTGCTGGTGCACCATGCCTATGCGAGGGCGCACAGCGTGCAGCGTCCTGGCGTCCAGTTGGACGCCGTCGACACGCACCGTGCCCTGCGTTGGCACGACCAGGCCATTGGCCATGCGCAGCAAGGTTGACTTACCCGCGCCCGAGGATCCCAGCAGCACGCAAAACTGTCCCCGCTGCACCAGCATCGACACGGACTTGAGCGCCGCGGTGCCGTCGGCATAGCGCATGCCAACTGATTCATAACCAAGCATTCCCATCTCCGTCTGAGCGCAGTTCAACGCTGCGAGGCCTTGTTCAGTATCTCGGCCTTGATCTCGTCGGAAAGCAGGGTCATCTTGGATGCGGGGCCGGCGAACTGCGCTTCGGAGAACTGAGTGTCGTAGCGCTGGATCTTGGCACCGCCGTATCCTCGGATCATCTCTGGCGTCACGCCAGGCGCTTTGTGCACGTTGGCGAACGCCTTTTTCAATTCGGCCTTGAGCGCCTCGGGGAGCTTGGTGTTCATGGCCAGCGGCGGATACGGAATCGGTTCGCTCTTGAAAATCACCTTGACGGTGGACGGATCCACCGCACCTTGGCGTACCGCCTTGTCGAAGGAATCGAACGACAGGGCTGCGGCATCAACCTGCCCTTGCACCAGCGCTGCCAAACTGCTGGCGTGGCTGCCAGTCAGGCGCAACTCGGCCAGGTCGCGCGCCGGATTCATGCCATCGCTCAGCATGGATGCCATCTGGAATGTGAAACTGGATGCCGAGTTCACGTCACCGAATGCCGCGCGCTTCCCCTTGAGATCCCGCAGGCTGTTAATCGGTGCGTTCGACTTGGCAAACATGCCCGCGTAGTAGATGGATTGCCCATTCTCGACCCCCACGGCTAACAGCTGCGCGCAGCCGCGCTGGTGCGCCTGCACATAAGAAACCGGGCCGAAGAACGCGATCTCCGCTAGCTGGTTGCACATCCCTTCCACGACTGCGCCATACGATTGACCGACTTTCAGATCGAAATTCAGGCCCGTGCTGCGGGTAATGGCATTGAAGACCGGTGCATAGTCAGCCTTGGTTCCCGATTCGGTGCCGCCATCGGCGGGGATCAACAGCACGCGCAGTGGGTGTGCCTTGGACCCATCGGCAGCCGATTGAGCATGGACCTGGATGCTTGCGGCCATCACTACGGTGGCGAAAAGCGCAGCAACCGCGCGCGGGAGAATCGTCTTCATTGCAAATCCTTGTGTGCCGATGGCGTTTGTGCGCTGTTGCCCAGGAGCGGGGTAAGCGCTTGAGACGCAAGGTTAGACAAGGAACGTGACAGTCAGATGAACAATGCTCAATAATATTAAGCTATTGATTGAGCGAAGTTCAGTTTTGGGGCGGCGATCGGGATAGGGCGATCGGGATAGGCGTAGGATTTGCTAACCGCTGCGGATCTTGCACTCGATACGGAACACAAGGCGCAACTCGGCTATACAACGCCGAGTGTCGGTGGGGCGACGCGGCGCATTGAGGCTGGCCCGGTGCCCATATGCGGGGGCGGGCGCTTGCCGATCTCGGAGCGAGGGCTCGCGCCACCGGCCGAAGGTACTGTCCGCCAAGCCATGCTGCAAGAGAAGGGAGCCAGGATGTTCAGCGCGCCGGGGTGGTATTGCTTCGTGGGTGTGCCACCTCCCAAAGAGGTTGGGCATTGTCCAGCGCCAGTGGAAGGGCGTTGCGAAAGTGGGGGGGGAGATCGGTTTGAGACATGATTGTCAGGGAATGAAGCCGCCGAAGCGCCTTGCGGTCAGCATTCCGGCACGGTGAGACCAAACTCGAAGGACAACAGACGCTGAACGTCTTCGGAACCGATGAGTGTTTGCTCGGTGTGACCATTCGTAATGATCTTCAGTGTATTGCCGAACAGCAGCTTGCGGCCAGCCTCATTGTGTTGGATCACCAGCAGCTTCTGTACAAAGATCGCGTCCGGGTGCGTCGAATTCAGGTAATTTGCGGGCACAAAATCGATCCACTCCTGTGCAGACAGGTCGAACGCATATTGATTTTCCCATCGTCCGTCAACCAGCGCCTTCAGCAGATACGCTTGTTCACTTGATCTGGTCAGCATGAAGGTGTCGAAATCCTGTTTGACCTCAGCGTCGAGTACATCCAGACGTATCGGAGCCCTGATCCCATAACTGCCGAAGCCCAGATCACACAACCATTGCGCGTCGTTCACGGTAAGCACGAGTGCCATATGGGTCTTGGGTCTCCTGACCGGGTAAAACATCGGCCTGGCCGCAACGAACTGATATGGAACGCCAAGCGCTTGTAGGGCCATGGCGAAGATTCCGTTCACCTCGTAGCAGTACCCGCCTCTCTTGCGATGGAGGATCTTCTCAACGATTTCTTCGGGAACCAGGGAAACGCCTTTCCTTGCCTGTACATCCAGATTTTCGAACGGAACAGTGAATAGCTGGCGCCTCATCATCCCGGTGATTGTTGCAATGTCCACCGCTGCAGGTACTTCGAAACCTATCCGGTCAAAGTAGTGGCGCAACGTAAAATTCTCAGCCTTCATGGTTCGATTGCCTTGGTTTAGCGTGATTGCTTGAAGCGTCTCTCTTCAGTGATCGCAGCAGCGATGGAAATGGTCGGCTCGCGCGAGATGGCCTGCCCTCACCTGGCCATGGTGCCGGCCGTTTTGGCTGCGAAAAAGTCGCTGGCGGCAGCGAGCGCAGTTCCCACCGCTTCCTTGCCGACGTCGAGGTGCGTGACCCAGCGCTGCTGGGTTGCGCCGTACGCGGACGTGACGCCGATGCCCTGTCTGGCGAGGTGCTCCGCGAAGGCCGACGCGAACTCCTTGGCGACATTCACGAAAACGATGTTCGTGTCCGGCATGGAAACGGTCAGGCCCGGCAGCGCCGAGAGGCCTTGCGCGAGGGTGTGTGCGTTGGCATGGTCCTCCGCGAGTCGCTGCACATTGTGTTCCAGCGCGTATAGCCCGGCCGCAGCGAGAATCCCCGACTGCCGTAGTCCTCCGCCGAGCATCTTGCGCAGGCGTCGTCCTTTGGCAATGATGGGCGCGGAACCGACTAACAGCGAGCCGACCGGCGCCCCGAGGCCCTTGGACAAGCACACTGAGACGGTGTCGAACGGTCGCGCCAGCGTGTCGGCGCAGACACCCAGTGCCACGGCCGCATTGAACACGCGGGCGCCGTCCAGATGGCAGGCAAGCCCTTGCCGGCGTGCCACCGCCGTCGCCGCGTCGACGTAGGACTGCGCAAGGACCTTCCCGCCGATCGTGTTCTCGAGTGCGAGCAGACGCGTGCGTGCAAAGTGCGGATCGTCTGGCTTGATCGCCTTCTCGATATCCGCCAGCAGTAGCGTTCCGTCGGCCTGGTTGGTCAGCGGTTGGGGCTGGATGCTGCCCAGCACCGCCGCGCCTCCCGCCTCCCAACGGTAGCAGTGCGCCGCTTGGCCGACGATGTACTCGTCGCCGCGCTCGCAGTGCGCCATGAGCGCGATGAGGTTCGACTGGGTGCCCGACGGCACGAACAGTGCAGCCTCCTTCCCGAGCATGTCAGCCATCCGGGCTTCCAGTCTCTTTACAGTCGGGTCGTCGCCGAAGACGTCGTCGCCCACCTCCGCGGCAGCCATTGTGGCGCGCATGGCCGGCCCTGGCCGGGTGACGGTATCGCTACGAAAGTCGTGTCGAACTGCGGTATTCATGGCATTTCCCTTAAAGAGCGCCCATGGTGACATTGCGGTTTCAGTCAGGCTATATACAACGGCGACGAATCTGTTGCGTAACAGATTTGCGCGTTGGGATGACGAACATGCAGGCAACCGAACCTGGGGTGCCGCCATACCGGCTGCTAGCGAGGTGGGATCGCGTCGGTGCCAACGTCGGGGGAAAGGGTCACCCGGACCTGCTGAGATATAGTCGCCTGAAGCAGGGGGTGCCGCGGGGGCATTGCGCGGCTTGGCGTGATGCTGGCTATTACGGATCGATCACCGAGAGGTAAGCCGCAGCCTCTTCAATCTGCCTCTCGTTCAGCGTTGCCGCCACGGCCGTCATTGTTCCGGGTGATGGTGTTCCCGCCTTCGCGCGGGCCTGGAACTCGTGAAGCCGGTTGATGAGAAATGCCACCGGTTCGCCGGCAATGCTCGGATAGCGCGCGCCATTGCCTTTTCCATCGGCCGCATGGCAACTGAAGCAAGCCGGAACGTCCGGAGCGGCGCCCAGTTCGGCCAGTTCCTTGCCGGCCATCACCAGGGCGGGCGGGGGCGGGTGTTCGCCCTGGACGCGCGGAGGATGTTGGGTTGAAAAGAACACCGCAAGGCTGCTTATTTCGCTATCGGAAAGGTCATGTGCAACGCTTTGCATGACAACACTCGCACGTGTTCCTGCCTTGAACATGGACAGTGCATGAGCAAGATAGTCCGGATTCTTTCCCGCGAGCCTTGGCGCGCCAGTTGCCGTGCCGGCCCCCGATACACCATGGCACGAGACACAGCTGCCAAGGGAAGGCGCTAGCGCGCTGAGATCGGGATCCCGCGCAGCGGCTGCAGTTTGCGCGTGACAGATGCCGGAAACAGCGATAAGCGCTACCAGACCAGACCGCAAACGGTAGCCCCGCAGGGTGGGAAGGCAGGGGGCAGTCATATGCGTCATCCCGATATGGTGATGGTAGGCGTCGTCCGAACAATGATTGGCATCACTATGCAGCGGCGATACTGACCAATGAGTGACGGGTGAATTACGAGATTGTCATTTTCGTCGCATGATTTGTGCTCCCGGCTCGGGGGCGCCAGATCACTGCGGCTCCCGACGGGCGTGAAGTGCAGCCATTTGCATACGCGTTTGATACCCGTCATTGCCGATGAGGTTGCGTTGGGGCGGCACCCCGGGGTGGGTGGCTCGCTATCGCGAAGGACGCTCAGATCGGTCCACGACCGGCCAGGCAGGGTGGGCCGGTCAATCCGACCCGTTTTAGGGCATTCCGGAGGTCCTCACAAGAATGCTATTCTGTGCCGTTGCGCCGCGGTATCGCCGCGCACTTCGCCGGCCCCCTGGGGTGCGTTGCCTATTTCGCTATCAATCTGATGCAACACTTGACTTACCTGCCAAGCAAGTTTTCGTTCCAACCGCCGATCCACGCTTTCAATGCGTTACGCGCGCCGCTTGGGAGCGCCAAGAACCAACGCATGGACTTGGAAGCGTCGCCAGTGGGGTCGGGTCCGCAATGATCGGCGAAGTGTCGCGCTCTCAACTTGCGTATCACAGCCTGCGGGATGACATCTTTGCGTTTCGCTTATTACCTGGTGACCGCTTTACGGAAAACGATGTTGCGGAGCGTTTCGGCATTTCCCGCACGCCCGTGCGCGAGGCGCTGCTTCGGCTCCAGACCGAGGGGCTGGTGCGCGGCTATTATCGCAATGGATGGGAAGTGGTGCCAATCGACTTGGCTCGCTTCGAGGCACTCTATGAGCTGCGCACCCTACTGGAAACGCATGCCGCCGCCCGCCTGTGTGAGCAGCCTGCTTCGCCGCGCGTTGACCGTACGTGCCTGGCGGTGCTGGACGCGATTTGGCGAGTTCCCCCCGCGCAACGCCTGAGCGACGGTAACCAGGTCGCCGACCTGGATGAGGCCTTTCATCGGGCAATCGTATGCGCAGCAGGTAACCCGGAGGCAGCCGCGGTTCATCAACAAGTGACTGACCGCATCCGAATCATCCGCCGACTCGACTTTGCCTACGGCGACCGCGTCGATCTGACTTATGAGGAACACGCACGCATCCTGGTTGCGCTGGCTGCTTTCGATACCGCGCAAGCGGTCGAACTTTTGACCGGCCATATCGAAGAAGGGCGCGTCGAAGTCAGTCGGCTCAGCACCGAGCGATTGGAGCAGGCCCGCACCAGCCTGGGGCGTCCACCGACTACTGATGCACCGCAGCGACGCAGGCGTTTCGGTTGATACCCGATACGGTGCAGCCCTGCGCCGTAGGCTTTCACCTTGAGTCCCCCTCATTAGCCAGAGAAGTTTCCCGCCGCTGCCATCCCCTGCTTGGCTGGGACGGCGCTGAATGTCGCCGGCGCAGTGCGGTCCGTTCGTGGGCATGTAAGTTGCTTCATCCACCGTAAATTTATGTATACATAATTTACGGTGGCTTAGCGTGACATTTCATCGGAACCCGATTCGTGGCAGTCGCGGCATGGCCGTGGCGCCGCATTCCTTAGCCTCTCAGAGTGCATTAGCTGTCTTGCGAGAGGGCGGTAACGCGGTTGAAGCGATGATCGCTGCAGCAGCAACCATCGCAGTGGCCTACCCGCACATGAACAGTATCGGGGGCGACAGCTTCTGGCTGATCGCTAGGCCGAACGAGGCGCCCAGAGGCTTGGAGGCATGCGGTGCGGCGGCAGGCGCTGCCAGCATCGAGCGCTATCGCCAAGCGGGCCTGACCTCGATTCCTTTTCGGGGCGGCCTGGCGGCTAACACCGTGGCCGGCACGGTATCCGGCTGGAGTGCCGCACGCACCTGGTCGCGCGAGGTGCTCGGAGGGCGGATGCCACTCTCGCGGTTGCTTGCAGACGCCATCGGCTATGCCAGCGACGGGGTGCCGGTCACGCATAGCCAGGCCACCTGCGTTGCCGCCAAGGCCGGTGAACTATCTGGAATTACCGGATTTTCCGAAACATTCCTCGCGGACGGCGTGCCGTTGCCAGGAGCGCGCTTTTGCCAGCCGCGCTTGGCGGCTACATTTCGGCAACTGGCGGAGGCAGGCCTCGACGATTTCTACCAGGGCGACCTTGCCCGGAGCATTGCGCGCGATCTGGCGGCAGTTGGCAGTCCGCTGAGCCTGAAGGATCTTTCAGACCATCGCGCGGTATGGAAGGAGCCGCTCGCTCTGGCGCACTCTCGCGGCATGGTCTATAACATGCCGCCGCCTACCCAGGGCCTGGTCTCACTGCAGATCCTGGGCCAGCTGGACCGCCTGCTGGGCAGTGGAATGGACGAGACCGGCGCGCCGTTCGTCCACGCCTGTGTGGAGGCAACCAAGCAAGCCTTCCTTGCGCGCGACCGCCATATCACAGACCCCGCGTTCATGGACGTGGATCCGCGGGACCTCCTGACACCGGCTTGGCTCGATGCCGCGGCCGCGCGTATCCGGCCCGACCAAGCGCTGCCCTGGGGGCAGGGCCTAGGGCCAGCCGATACGGTCTGGATGGGCGTGATCGATGGAGACGGCGTCGCAGTTAGCTTCATCCAGAGCATCTATCACGAGTTCGGCAGCGGGATCGTGCTGCCTGCCTCCGGCATCAACTGGCAGAACCGCGGCTGCAGCTTCTCGCTGGACCCGGCCGCGCGCAACCCGTTGACGCCGGGGCGTAAGCCGTTCCATACACTGAACCCGGCGCTTGCCCGCCTCACCGACGGGCGCACCCTCGTCTACGGAAACATGGGCGGCGACGGTCAGCCGCAATCGCAAAGCGCGGTCTTCTCGCGCATCGTGCATTTCGGCATGAATCCGCAGGCAGCCATCGACGCACCTCGCTGGCTGCTGGGCCGCACCTGGGGCCAGACGACAGACACCCTCAAGCTCGAAGCGCGGTTTCCCCAAGCCACTTGCAACGCCCTGCGTGCGCTTGGCCATGAGGTCGAGCTATTGAAGCCTTACGACGAGACCATGGGGCATGCCGGCGCTATCGTGCTGCAAGCGAACGGGCTCTACGAGGGCGGCTTCGATCCCCGCAGCGATGGCGCCGTTGCTGCCTGGTAATGCGCGCCCGGATGGTGCATGGGCCCGCGGCCTCGCGGGGCAGTCTTAGTCGCTTGTTTCTTTGTTCCCAGGAGTAGATTGATGAATACCGTTGCAGAGAGTGCAGCCACCGGCGCCACAGTGGCCTTGCCGGCGGCGCGCGTGCGCTGGATTCAGCTGGCACTTGGCATGCTGTGCATGATGGCGATTTCCAGCCCGCAGTATGTCTGGACACTGTTTACGAAGCCGCTGGCAGCCAAGCTGGGGGTTCCGCTGTCGGAGTTGCAGATCACGTTCTCGCTGCTGATCGTGCTGCAGACATTCTTCTCACCGTTCCAGGGGGCACTGATCGAACGCTTCGGGCCGCGCAGGCTGATTGCGCTCGGCACGGTGCTATCCGGTCTGAGTTGGGTCCTGGCAGCGCAGGTGCACAGTGTCGGTTTGCTGTATCTCAGCTATGGCGTGGTAGGCGGGCTGGGCACGGGCATTGTCTACGTCGGTGTGGTGGGTCAAATGGTGCGCTGGTTCCCCGATCGGCGCGGGCTTGCCGTAGGCATGGTCGCAGCGGGATACGGCATGGGCGCCATCGCCACGACCTTCCCGATCGCCTCGGCGTTAGCCGAGAAGGGGGTCGAAGCGACCTTGTGGCAGTTTGGCCTGCTGTTCGCCTTCATCGGGTTCATCGCCTCGCAGGGCTTGCGTTCACCGCGTGGCATGGCGCTATCGGAGCACGCCCCCGCCCGTGAGATTGCCGGGCCGGCCGCCCGCGATGTACCGACCCGTCAGATGCTGCGCACGCCGTTGTTCTGGCTCCTCTTCGGCATGATGACGATGATGTCCACGTCGGGGCTGATGGTGACATCGCAGATGGCCACGTTCGCCAAGGACTTCGGTGTGGCGGGCGTAACCGTGCTCGGCATGGCCGCGCTACCGCTGGCACTCACGATCGATCGGTTCACTAACGGTTTGACACGCCCACTGTTTGGCTGGGTGTCCGACCGGTGGGGCCGCGAAAACACGATGTGCTTCGCCTTCGCGCTGGAAGGAGTGGCGATGGCGCTGTGGCTCCTGACCCGCGAGAACGCCGTGCTGTTCGTGCTGTTGTCCGGCGTCGTGTTTCTCGGCTGGGGAGAGATCTTCTCGCTCTTTCCGTCCACGTTGACCGATACGTTCGGCACGCGCTATGCAACCACCAATTACGGCTGGCTCTACATCTCCCAGGGCATTGGTTCAATCCTGGGCGGACCGCTCGCTGCCCTGATGCACGAAAGACTCGGTAGCTGGATGCCGGTATTTGGTGTCGCCATTGCCCTCGACATTTCGACAGCATTGCTGGCTATTGCTGTGCTCAAGCCGGCACGCCGACGCTACCTCGGATAAGGCCAGCGTGGCCAATCCTTCGGGACGCTTTATTTTTTGTGGTTCGATTAAATGTTTATCCTTCCCCGTTAACCTTGATAGAAGCATTCTGATGAAGCAGATCGCAGTCAATACAATGGTAGTAGTATCCGGGTTGCTACCTTTAGCAGCTTATTCAGCGGACAAGCCATTTGATATTATGGAATCGTCCGTTGCCCAGATCCATGAGGCAATGCAGGCGGGAAATTTGACATGCCATGGACTTGTAAAGAACTATCTGGATCGAATTCAGGCTTATGATAAGCAGGGCCCGGCATTGAATGCCATGCTCTACATTAATCCGGATGCTCTTGCGCAAGCAGATGCCATGGATCTGGAATTCAAGCGCAGTGGAAAAATGAAACCATTGCACTGCATTCCAACAGTCCTCAAGGATAATTACAATACTGCAGACATGCCAACCACTGGGGGCTCCGCTTCGTTGGCTGGGGCGCGGCCCGCAGAAGATGCGTTTGTTGTAAGTAAACTAAAGAATAATGGTGCATTGATTCTTGGAAAGACTAATCTTCAGGAGTTTGCGCTAGGCGGCGTTACTGTGAGCTCCCTGGGCGGGCAGACAAAGAATCCCTACGATCTAAAATTGACTCCCGGTGGCTCAAGCGGCGGCACCGCGGCGGCACTGGCTGCAAATTTCGCAACGATCGGTACCGGATCGGATACGGCAAATTCGCTTCGTTCGCCGGCTTCTAGCAATAGCCTGGTTGCAATTCGGCCGACGCTTGGATTGGTCAGCAGATCTGGCATCGTGCCGGTTTCCTTCACTCAAGATGAAGCGGGACCTATTGCGCGTTCGGTGGGCGATGCCGCCCGCATGCTCGACGTCATGGCGGGGTATGATCGAGCCGATCCAGTGACTGCATTTAGCGTCGGGCACATCCCCAAGACGTATACCGATTCCCTGCGCAAGGAAGGGTTGAAAGGGGTGCGGATCGGTGTAATGCAGACTCTTTTCGGAAATGGGCCAGACCATCAGGAGGTCAATCGCGTCATGGCGAATGCGATCGATATTCTGAAGAAGAAGGGAGCAATTATTGTGCCCGTCTCAACGCCGGAGATGGATACTGATAAATTGAATGCTGGCCTTGATGTGCAGAAGTATGAATACAAAAGCAGCATTAATGCCTACCTCAAAACGGGCGGAAAAAATTATCCCGCACATTCACTGGATGAGATCATCGCCAGTGGAAAAACGCATCAATCGCTGAGTAAATTCTTGCTGTCCGCCCAAGGTCTGGAAAATGGCCTGAATGAACCGGACTACAAGGAACGGATACTAAAGATCGAAGCGCTTAAGATGAGTCTTGCAAACTTGATGGCGGAAAATCGGCTGGATGCGATGATTTATCCACACCAAAAACGCCTGCCTGTGCCGATTGGAGAGTATGACCAGAAGGAACGCAATGGTATTCTGGCTTCGCTAACAGGTTTCCCCGCCGTTGTTGTTCCTGCCGGGTTTTCTTCTCCAACCGGGGATGCTCCGCGCGGCGTGCCCGTCGGCATGGAGTTTCTCGGTCAGCCCTGGAGCGAGGCTCAACTGATCCAGTACGCGTATGGTTTCGAGCAGGCTGCCCTCGCGCGCAGGGCACCAGCGTCCACGTCCACGGCGCGCTTAGCACGCGCCGACTGAAAAGCCATTTCTTGAAGAGATGGCCGCGCAGCGTGGAATGCTGGCGCTAGCCAGCCTGCGCCTCGCCCCGGTGGGGGCGCTGCCGAAACCAAAATAATCTTTTGGTTAATCGGTCTGGGGATCGCTTCTTCTTATCTTCCGTCTTCGTCAAACTCCGTACATGACGCACCCCCCGCCAGGGGTGCGTCGACAACAAGAAACCGGAGACGACATGGAATTCCCCATCACCAATGCGACTCGCAGAACCCTGCTGCGGGCCGGCCTGTTGGCCCTTGCCGCCATGACCGCTTTCACCCTTGCACCGGCCGCGTTCGCGGCCTATCCGGACAAGCCGATCCGGCTGGTCGTGCCTTATCCGCCGGGCGGCGCTACGGACGTGATCGGTCGCATCGTCGCCACCCGCCTGGGCGAAGTACTGGGCCAGCAAGTGGTCGTTGACAACCGGGGAGGCGCAGGCGGCAACATTGGCGCTGAAGTGGTCGCCCGGAGCACGCCAGACGGCTATACGTTGCTCATGGGCGCACTCACGTCTCACGCCACCATGGCCACCCTGGAGAAGGGGCGCTTGCGTTACGACATCATCAAGGACTTCACCCCGGTGATGGTAGTCGGCTCCGTGCCATTGGTGGTGGTGGTCAATCCCAAGGTGCCGGTCAGTACGCTGCAGGAACTGGTCAAGTACGGCAAGGCCAATCCCGGCAAGCTTAACTATGCCTCGTCGGGTGCCGGCGCCCCGCAGCGCATGGCGGCCGAGATCTTCAAGAAAGACGCAAACATCGACATGACCCATGTGCCGTACAAGGGCAGCGGCCCCGCCATGACAGACTTGGTGGCCGGCCAGGTCAACATGATGGTGGAGACCGTGCCGGCCGCGCAGCCGTTCATCAAGGCGGGACAGTTGCGCGCGCTTGCCGTGGCGGCGCCGACGCGCATCTCGATGCTGCCGGACGTGCCCGCTGCCGCCGAGAGCGGCATGCCCTCGCTGGACGTCAGCTCCACCTTCGGCGTGCTGGCACCTGCGGGCACGCCCGCACCGGTGGTCGAGCGCCTGAATGCGGCGCTGACCAGGATCCTGGCAATGCCCGACGTCAAGGCACAGTTTCTGAAGCAGGGTGTCTATGCCTTGCCGCCGACAACCCCTGAAAAGGCGGCCGAGCGCCTGCGCATCGAGGTCACCCGCTGGGAAAAGGTAATCACCGACGCCCATATCAATTCCGATAGCTGAACGATAGCTGAACGATAGCTGAACCGACTTCTCCTCACGACCATGACCCCTACCAAACCGAAAGGACCGGACACTTCCGCCGCAGACACAGGCCTTCGCAAAGGACTGACCAACTATGGTGACCTTGGGTTCTCGCTGTTCCTGCGCAAGGCCTTCATCAAAGGCTCAGGCTATACCGATGCGGCGCTCGACCGCCCGGTGATTGGCATCGCCGATACCGGTAGCGCATTCAACCCGTGCCACGGCAACATGCCGCAGCTGATCGAAGCGGTGAAGCGCGGCATCATGCTCGCCGGCGGGTTGCCGATGGCGTTCCCGACCATCTCCATCCACGAGAGCTTTGCCGCGCCGACCAGCATGTATCTGCGCAACCTGATGTCGATGGATACGGAGGAAATGATCCGCGCCCAGCCGATGGATGCCGTGGTGCTGATCGGCGGCTGCGACAAGACCGTGCCGGCGCAGCTGATGGGCGCGGCCTCTGCCGGCGTGCCCGCGATCCAACTGGTCACCGGTGCCATGCTGACGGGCTCGCACCGCAGCGAACGCGTGGGTGCATGCACCGACTGCCGCCGCTACTGGGGCAAGTTCCGCGCCGGGGAGATCGACGCGGATGAGACCGCGCAGGTCAACAGCCAACTGGTGGCCAGCGTCGGCACCTGCTCGGTGATGGGCACCGCCAGCACCATGGCCTGCCTGGCCGAAGCGTTGGGCATGAGCCTTCCGGGCAGCGCCACGCCGCCGGCCGTGACCGCCGACCGCATCCGCATTGCCGAGGAGACCGGCGCACGCGCCGTGGCGATGGCGCGCGAGCGCCTGACCATTGACAGCATCCTGACGCCGGCTGCGTTCGAGAATGCCATGCGCGTGCTGCTGGCCATCGGCGGCTCGACCAACGGCATCGTGCACCTGGCGGCCATCGCCGGCCGCATGGGCCTGGATATCGATATGCAGGCGCTTGACCGCATGGGCCGCGAAACGCCGGTGCTACTCGATCTGAAGCCGAACGGCCAGCATTATATGGAGGACTTCCACAAGGCCGGCGGGATGGCCACTTTGTTGCGCGAACTGCGCCCGCTGCTACGCCTCGATGCGCTGACCGTCACCGGCCGCACGCTAGGCGAGGAGTTAGATAATGCCGGCCCGGGCTTCGCACAGGATGTGGTGCGAAGCATGGACAATCCGATCTACCCGCAAGGCGGCATCGCCGTGCTCGCCGGCAACCTGGCGCCTGGCGGCGCAATCATCAAGCAGTCCGCGGCGAACGCGGAGCTGATGGAGCACGAGGGCCGCGCGGTGGTTTTCGAGAGCGCGCAGGACCTGATCGAGCGCATCGACCTGGACGACCTGGACGTTAACGCCAACGACATCCTGGTGCTGAAGAACATCGGCCCCAAGGGCGCGCCGGGCATGCCCGAGGCCGGCTATATTCCGATCCCGCGCAAGCTGGCGCGGGCCGGCGTCAAGGACATGGTGCGGATTTCCGACGGACGCATGAGCGGAACCGCGTTCGGCACGGTGGTGCTGCATGTGACCCCCGAAGCCGCCGTAGGCGGGCCGCTGGCGCTGGTGCAAACCGGCGACCGCATCCGCCTGAGCGTGAGCCGCCGCGAGCTCGCCCTGCTGGTATCGGACGAGGAACTGGAGCGCCGCCGCGCGGCTTTCCCCGTGGTCGAGCCGAGCGCGCCGCGTGGCTATCTGAAGTTGTTCCTGCAGACCGTGACGCAGGCTGACCAGGGCGTCGACTTCGACTTCCTGCGCGCGCCCGAAACGCGCGGCAAGGCGCCAGAGTGAGGAGGGGTGGGCATGACAAGCGATACACGTGAGCCGGTGCTGCGCATCGGCCTCTTCGACGCTGTGCAGCAAGACGTCATCGACGCCGATTTCCGCTGCGTCTGCGAGGCCGAGATCGCGGCTGACGGTGCCTTGCGCGGCGCGGTGCGCGCCATCGTCACGCGCAGCAATTACCAGGTGCGCGCGGAGGTAATCGACCGCCTGCCTGCGCTGCGGGTGATCGCGACCTCCGGCGTGGGCTACGACGGCATCCCCGTCGCCCATGCGGCCAAGCGCGGCATCGTGGTCACCAACACGCCCGGGGTGCTGGACGCGGCCGTCTGCGAACTCGGCATCGGCCTGTTGCTGGCTCTGCTGCGCCAGATTCCTGCGGCCGACCGCCATGTGCGCGGCGGCGCCTGGCGCGAGCACAACTTCCCGCTCACCACCAGCCTGGCCGGCAAGCGCGTGGGCATCGTCGGGCTCGGCCGCATCGGCATGGGCATTGCGCGGCGGCTGACGCCCTTCGGCGTGGATCTGGCCTACACCGGCACGCAGCGCGCAAGCCTGCCATACCGCTATTGCGAAAGCCCCCTCGCGCTCGCCGCGTCGGTAGACATCCTGATCCTCACCTGCCGCGCGACCGAGCAGAATCGCCACCTGGTCGACGCCGCGATACTGGCTGCGCTGGGGCCGAACGGCTACCTGCTCAATATGGCGCGCGGCAGCGTGGTCGACGAGGCCGCACTTGGCGAGGCCCTGAAGGCCGGCACCATCCGGGGCGCGGCGCTCGATGTGTTCGAGTCCGAGCCGCTGGCCGATTCGCCGCTGAGCGCGCTGCCGAACGTGTTGCTCTCTCCGCACGCGGGTTCGGCCACGCGGGAAACGCGCGCGGTGATGCTGGGGTTGATGCTGGATAACGTGCGAGCCGTGCTGGGCGGGGGCGCGGCGTTGACGCCGGTGGCCGTGGTGTGAGCGCCGGGCTGCTCCCAACCCGGCAGGCAACCGAGAAGTGTCAATCCAAGCGTTTCAAGTTTTTCAGGTTTTTCAGGTTTTTCAGGTTTTTCATGTGAGGCATTCATGCAATTAGGAATTGAGGGCAAGGTAGCTCTGGTGCTGGGCGGCGGTGGCGGCCTGGGCACCGCCATCGCGCTGGCGCTGGCAGCGGAGGGCGCGAAGGTCGTGGTCGCAGACGTCAATGAGCAAGCAGCAAGCCGCACCGCCGCTACGATCACCGCCAAGGGCGGCGCGGCGCTAGCGCGCACCTGGGATCTCGCGGACCTGGCGTCGATCGAGACCCATGTCGCCGCCATCGAGGCCCGGTTCGGCCAGGTCGATATCCTCGTCAACAATACCGGCGGGCCGCCGCCCACCACCGCGTTCGGCCAGGAAACGGCACTGTGGCGCAAGCACTTCGAAAGCATGGTCCTGTCGGTGATCGCGATTACCGACCGGGTGCTGCCCGGCATGCGCGCCAGGCAGTGGGGGCGCATCGTCACCAGCACCTCATCCGGCGTGGTCGCGCCGATTCCGAACCTGGGCATTTCCAATGCGCTGCGCTTGACGCTGGTGGGTTGGTCCAAGACGCTGGCGCGTGAAGTCGGCCGTGACGGCGTGACGATCAATATCGTGCTGCCGGGGCGCATCGCCACTGACCGCATCCGCTTCCTGGATGAAGCCAAGGCCGGGCGCGAGCATCGCCCGGTGGCGGACGTGTCGGCCGAAAGCACCGCTGCCATCGCCGTGGGCCGCTACGGCCGCCCGGAGGAATATGCCGATGCGGTGGCCTTCCTGGCCAGCGACCGCGCCGGCTATATCACCGGCTCGACCATCCGCATCGACGGTGGCCTCATCCAGAGTATTTGAACCCGTGCGCAAGTACGTGATGATGCGCCGCGGGATCCTCACCTGCGCGGCGCAAGCCAGCGGCGGCCATGTCGGCCACCGCCCGGCACGAAGTCGACCACCTGCTGCGGCGTCTGGCAAGGCATGACGGGCGTGCGGCACTGGCTGATTCAACCCCAAACCAAATGAAACAAGGAAACATCATGGCGACCGCATCGCTTCCCCTCGACGAGAGCGTGGTCAAGGCTCTGCAAGGCGTGACCACCGCCACCCTGACCACCGTGCTGCTCAAGCACGGCCTGCGCAACATATGGCTGCGCGGCACGCAGCCGCTGGCACCCGGCCAGCCGCGCCTGGTCGGCCGCGCTTTTACCTTGCGCTTCGTGCCCGCTCGCGAAGACCTTGCGACGCCGGCCTCGTGGGGTTCGCCGATTTCCACGCGCGCGGCCATCGAGGACATGCCGGCCGGTTGCATCGCGGTGGTGGGTGCGCTGGGCGTGACCGACGCCGGCATCTTCGGCGATATCCTGTGCGCGCGCCTGCGCAAGCGCGGTGTGGCCGGGCTGGTGACGGATGGTGTGGTGCGCGATGTGGCGGGGGTGCTGGGCACGGGATTGCCGGTGTGGTGCCGGGGCGTAGCGGCATCGCCTTCGGTCGCCGGCCTGACCTTCGTCGCCTGGCAGGAGCCCATCGACTGCGGCGGGGTCGCGGTGTTCCCCAACGATGTCATCGTGGTGGATCAGGACGGCGCGGTGCTGATTCCTGCCGCCATGCTGGACGAAGTGATTGCCGCCTCGGTGGAGCAGGAGCGTCTGGAGGGCTGGATCATGCAGCAAGTGGAGCGCGGCGCGCCGTTGCCCGGCTTGTATCCGCCCAACGAGGAGAACAAGGCGCGGTACAAGGCCTGGACGGAAGGCCAGGCGGCCGAGCGCTAAATGCTGTGGGCGCCACCGCGCGTGCGCACCGCGATGGCGGCGGCCGCGCGGTCAGCGTTCCCCCGCCCGGCGCGAGGAGGCCAAGCCGAAATCCAGGAATGCCTGCGACAGGGCGGCGTGCGCTCCGTGTGGCGACCACAGGAACCCCACCTTGCGCACCGGTGCCCGCCCGGGCAGCGGGATCCGCGCCAGCTTCAGGCCCTCGGGCCACGGCGGCGTCCAGTCCGGTACCAGCGAGACGCCGATGCCCTGGTGGACCATGGTGGCGATGGCATTGAGCGCATCGATCTCCAAGCGCTCTTGCGGCACGATGTTGTGCTCCTGCAGGTAGCGGTCTGCCACCATCCCCCCCCACATGCCGCGGTCGTAGCGAATGAATGGCTCGCTGGCGAGCAGGTCATGCGCGCCGCGGCCAGCCATGGCTTGCGATGCCAGCACGATAAACGGTTCTTCCACCAGCACTTGCCAGGCGAATGCCTTGGGAATCGTGAACTGCGGCGCCACGATGATGCCAGCGTCCAGGTCGCCCGAGACGATGCGCCGGTACAGGTGCGAAGAGGCGCCCGGCTCCACGAAGATCTTCAGCTGCGGATGCGCCGCGTAGAGCCCCTCCAGGATCCGCGGCAACAGACCGGTCAACGACGAGGTCGACACGCCCAGCCGCAATTCCCCCAGCAGGGTGTCGTCATGCGCCACTGCGCTCAGGTCGCGCACGTCGCGCACCACCGCGCGCGCCTTGGGCAGGACGCGCAAGCCCGCCTGGGTTGGCTGGACCGTGCGGCCCGCTCGCTGGACCAGGGGGGTATCCAGCGCGTCCTCCAGCGCCTGGACTCGCGCCGCGATTGCCGCTGCCGTGAGGCCGAGGCGACGCGCGGCTTCCGCGAAGGAACCGTACTCAACCACGGCAACGAAGCTCTGCAGGTAGCGGGTGTCCATAACAAAAAAATTCTATTGATTGAACGAGGCGGTCAATGCTGTTTTTGCATTCTGCCAGTTTCTACAATCTGTCTCAATTCGAATCAAGATTCCCCCAGGAGACGACCCATGAGCAATGTTTCCCGCCCCCGCGGGGTTTTCTCTCCCGTGCTAACGCCGTTCGGCGCCGACTATGCGCCGGATGCCGAGCGCTTCGTGCGCCATTGCCGCTGGCTGACCGCGCAAGGCGTGGGGCTGGCGGTGTTCGGCACCAACTCGGAAGCCAATTCGCTGTCGGTCGACGAAAAGCGCAGCTTGCTGGACGTACTGCTCGAGGCTGGTATTCCTGCCGCCCGGTTGATGCCCGGCACGGGCGCCTGCGCGCTGCCGGATGCCATCGCCCTGACTCGCCACGCCGTGGCGGCGGGCTGCGCCGGCGTGTTGATGCTGCCGCCGTTCTACTACAAGGGCGTCAGCGACGATGGCCTGTTCCGTGCCTTTGCCCAGGTGATCGAGGGGGTGGACGATGCGCGTTTGCGGGTCTACCTGTATCACATCCCCGCCGTGAGCCAGGTGCCGCTCGGCCTGGACTTGGTCGACCGCCTGTTGAGCGCCTATCCCGACATCATCGCCGGCGTGAAGGACAGCTCGGGTGACTTCGCCAATACGCGCGCCATGATCGAGCGATTCGGCGCCCGCGGCTTCGACGTGTTCTCCGGCACCGAGGCTCTCCTGCTGGAAACGATGCGCGCCGGCGGCGCCGGCTGCATTACCGCCACCGGCAACGTCAACCCCGCGCCCATCGTGGGCCTATACCGCCACTGGCGGGATGCCGACGCCGACGAGCGCCAGGCAGCACTCAACCGCACCCGCGCCGCCTTCCAGCAGTTCCCGATGATCGCAGCCATGAAGGAGGCCATCGCCGCGCAGAGCACGGACGAGGCATGGCGCATCGTGCGCCCGCCGCTCACGGAGTTGCAACCCGGCCAGCGCCTGGCCCTGGCGCAGTCGCTGGACGCGCTGGGCTTCGTGATGCCGGACGCGCAACTGCTGGCGGCCTGAACCGACAACGGGACCATCGGCCCATCCGTGGACAAAGAACCGCGATGGACCAGTGCTGAAAACAAGACATAACAACCGGGAGACAACCATGCCAACCACCCCCTTCAGCCACCAGTCCAACCATGAGCGCCGGCGTATTGTGCTGTGCGCAGCGATTGCCGGCATCGTGGCGATACTCTGCGCCTCGCCTTCAAGGGCCGCCGACGCTTATCCGAGAAAGACCATCCGCATCGTGGTGGGCTTCGCCCCCGGCGGCGGCGCCGACATCGTGGCCCGCCAGATCGGTGCCCAACTCGCCAAGCAGACGGGCCAGACTGTGATCGTCGATAACCGGCCCGGGGCCACCGGCACCATCGCCGCGACCAACGTGGCCCAGTCGGCCGCCGACGGCTATTCGATGATGCTGGCGTCGCAGTCGACCATGGTCATCGCGCCGAGCCTGTACGCAAATCTGCCATTCGATCCGCTGAAGGATTTCATGCCGGTGACGCAAGTGGTATCGATGCCGCTGGTGATGGTGGTGCATCCGTCGGTGCAGGCCCGCACGGTGCAGGATGTGATCGCGCTCGCGCGTGCCGACAAGCTGGGCAGCTATGCCTCGTCGGGCGCTGGCGGACCGCAGCACATTGCCGGTGCACTATTCGATTCGATGAGCGGCATCAAGCTGACGCATGTGCCGTACAAGGGGGAGGCGGCGGCGCTGACCGACGTGATGTCCGGCACCGTGCCCCTGATGTTTGCCAACGTGCCGGTAGCCGCACCGTTCATCAAGAGCGGCAAGCTCAAGGCCATCGCGGTGTCCAGCCTGGCGCGCGCCCCGGCGCTGCCGCAGGTGCCAACAATGTCGGAGGCGGGGTTGAAGGACTTCGAGGTGCTGACCTGGTATGGCCTGTTCGTGCCTGCCAAGACGCCCAAGCCTGTCGCCAGCAAGATCAGCGACGAAGTCGGCATAGCCCTGAAAGATCCGGGATTGCGCGCCAAGTTCACCGAGCAGGGGCTCACTATCCTCGGCACCAGTCCCGAACAGTTCAGCACGTTCATGACCACCGAAGTCCCCAAGTGGGGCGGCGTGGTGAAAAGCGCCGGCATCCAGGCCGAATGAGCGCCTGGCCTTTATCCGATTCCGCATTCCAGGAAACGTAGTATGGAAACCCAGCAAAAGAGCATCATTGGACCTTGCATCCGCCTGCATCCCGCGGACAACGTGTTGGTCGCCCGCATGAATGTGGCCATCGGCGCGCAAATGCCGGGGGAAACCTGGGGGGTGCGCAGCCAGGTGCCCGCCGGCCACAAGATCGCCGCCCGCTTTATCAAGGCCGGCGAGCCGATCCTGAAGTACAACGTCTGCATCGGCTTTGCCGCAGCCGACATCCAGCCGGGCAGCTACGTCCATTCGCACAACGTCAGCTTTCAGGAATACGAGCGAGACTACGCCTTCAGCCGCGATTACCTGCCCGTGGTCCCGATCGAAGCCGACCGGCAGGCGAGCTTCGACGGCATCGTGCGCGATGACGGCCGTGTGGGCACGCGCAACTATCTCGGCATCCTCTCTACGGTGAATTGCTCGGCCACCGTCGTACGCAAGATCGCGGAGTGGTTCACGCCGCAGAGGCTCGCCGACTTCCCCAACGTCGACGGCGTGGTGGCGTTCAGTCACTCGCTGGGCTGCGGCATGGAGATGACCGGCGAGCCGATGGATCTGCTGCGCCGGACCATGGCCGGCTATGCGCGCCACGCCAACCTGGGCGCCGCACTGATCGTAGGGTTGGGTTGCGAACGCAACCAGCTAAAAGGCCTGCTCGACACGCAGTCTCTGGAACCCGGTCCCTTGCTGCGCACCTTCGTCATGCAGGAAAGTGGCGGCACGCGCAAGACCATCGAGGCCGGCATTGCCGCGGTCAGGGAATTGCTGCCGCTGGTCAACAGCGTGGAGCGCCGTCCTGTGCCGGCCAGCCACCTGACCGTGGGCCTGCAGTGCGGCGGTTCGGACGGGTTTTCCTCCATCACCGCCAATCCGGCGCTGGGGGCGGCTGTGGATCTGCTGGTGCGCCACGGCGGCACCGCCATCCTGTCGGAGACCCCGGAAATCTACGGGGTGGAGCACACGCTGACCCGCCGTGCCGCCAGCCGCGCAGTCGGCGAGAAACTGCTGGAACGGGTACTCTGGTGGAAAGAGGACTATTCCGTCGGACGTGACGTGCAGATCAACGGCGCGGTCAGCCCGGGCAACCAGATGGGTGGCTTAGCCAACATTTTCGAAAAGTCACTGGGCTCGTCGATGAAGGGCGGTACGGGTCCGCTGATGGAGGTGTACCGCTACGCCGAGCCGGTCACCCAGCACGGGCTTGTATTCATGGACACGCCGGGCTACGACCCGGTCTCGGCCACCGGGCAGATCGCCGGCGGCGCCAACCTGATCGCCTTCACCACCGGACGCGGCTCGATGTTCGGCGCCAAGCCTGTACCCAGCCTCAAGCTGGCCACCAATTCGCCGATGTACCGGCGGCTTGAGGAAGACATGGACCTGAACTGCGGCACGATTCTGGACGGCGAGAAAACCATCGAGCAGGTCGGCGAAGAGATCTTTCAGCTGATGCTGCTTACCGCTTCGGGCAAGGCGTCGAAGAGCGAACTGCTAGGGCTCGGGGACAACGAGTTCGTGCCCTGGCATATCGGCATCATGAGCTGACTGCCGGCATACGGGAACAGCAAGAAGGAAGGTACGTCATGTGGCAACCAAGTGCACGATACCCCGATCCTCGCATTCAGGTGCTGGATCCGGAGTTCGAGAAATACCGGATCGCCTACGCCGCGGTGGAGCAGATCGCAACTGGATTTCGCTGGGCGGAAGGGCCAGTCTGGTTCGGCGATGGCCGCTTTTTATTGTGGAGCGACATTCCGAATAACCGAATGATGAAGTGGGAGGAGGAGACTGGCGCGGTCAGCGTGTACCGGCAACCGTCCGGCTACGCCAACGGCAACACGCGCGACCGGCAAGGACGATTGATCACGTGCGAACACGGCGGGCGCCGCGTTGTGCGTACCGAATACGACGGTAGCCTCACGGTGTTGATCGACCGCTTTGAGGGAAAGCGCCTCAATTCGCCCAACGATGTCGTCGTCAAATCTGACGGTTCCATCTGGTTCACCGATCCGCCAATGGGAATACAGGGCAACTACGAAGGTCGCGCCGCGACCCCGGAACTACCGCACTCGGTCTACCGGATCGATGCCGGGTCGGGCTCGCCGACGGTCATGACAACTGAGTTGAAGGGGCCCAACGGCCTGTGCTTCTCCGCCGATGAGCGCATCTTGTACGTCATCGAATCGCGTGGGACGCCAGGGCGCAAGATTTGGGCCTATGACCTCGTCGACGGTGGCACGCAGATCGCCAACGGAAGAATCCTGCTCGATGCGGGCGCAGGAACCATCGACGGCATGCGCTGCGATATTCACGGAAACCTATGGTGTGGTTGGGGCATGGGCAGCGACGATCTTGACGGCGTCATGTGCGTGTCGCCCGAGGGAAAACTGATCGGCCGGATCGCGCTTCCCGAACGCTGTGCCAATCTCTGTTTTGGTGGGCTGATGCGCAATCGGCTCTTTATGGCTTCTTGCCAGTCAGTCTATGCCTTGTATGTGAACACGCAGGGCGCCGTAGGCGGCTGAGTCTTCGATTTGCCGTACAAACTTCCTCCTCTGCGCATCAAGATGCATTCGTCGTAGTGAACTCTCTTTTCCGCTTCAAGTCTGCCCCCCATAGCTGGAAGTGTTCCGAGCAGGAAAGGACGGTGCCGAGCAGGCACGCTTTCCTTCCACCCCTGTTGCTTGAAGATTCCGGTCCTTGAATTCGCAATTAGTTGTCATAAGCGTATTCATGAACAGTATAAAGTTTTGGAGACAATCATGTCTGGAAGATATCGATACGTAGTAGCCGGTTTGTTGTTTGCGGCCGGGATGATCAACTACATGGATCGCGCGGCACTGGGCGTCGTTGCCCCGATTATCAGCAAAGAGCTAAACATCTCCCCGTCGCAGCTCGGCATTATCTTTAGCAGCTTCTTTTTTGGATATTCGATCTTTGCATTTGTCGGCGGCCAGCTTGCTGACCGCTATGGGCCTCGGCGTGTCTTCTCCTGGGCGATGGGAGGTTGGTCACTGCTGTGTGGACTCACCGCGGGGGTGACGGGCTTCACCACGCTTCTCATGGCGCGCGCGTTATTCGGTTTCGGGGAAGGGCCGATGAATTCGACAACCAACCGGACCATTACCAATTGGTTTCCGCGTAATGAAACCGGCAGGATGATCGGCTTCTCCTTCTCGGGGCAAACGCTCGGCAGTGCAATCGCCGGCCCGATTGTCGGCCTGGTGGCAATCGCCTTCGGGTGGCGCATATCGTTTGTCGTGATTGCGCTGATTGGCTTCATCTGGATCGGCTTCTGGCGCTATTTCGTTACCGATACCCCGGCGCAGAACCGCCGTGTGGCCGCGGATGAAGTGAAGCTGATCGAACAGAGCCGCAGCGCCGCGCACCCAGCCGAGGAGGGCGAGCACGGGACGACGCTGCGCGAGTATCTGTTCAAGCCCAGCATACTGGCGCTGGGCACCGGCTTGTTTGCGGTGAACTACACCCTGTTCATTTTCGTATCCTGGCTGCCGAGCTACTTCACCAATGCGCTGCACCTCGACCTGAAACAGATGAGCATCCTGAGCACAATTCCTTGGGCGTGCGGCGCAATCGGCTATTTCGGTGGCGGCATCCTGTCCGATTTCATCTACAAGCGCATGAAGAATCCGCTGAATGCACGCAAGCTCTCTGCGGTGTTGCCACTCGCCTTGTCGGCACTCGCCATGCTTGTCGTGAGTTTCGCTACGAAAACCGCCACGGCAGTGGCTCTGGTGGCGGCCGCAGTGCTATTCCTGACTGCCTCCTCGCAGGCTTGCTGGGCGCTGATGCACGAACTCGTTCCGGGGAAGCATCTGGGCGGTGTCAGCGGCTTTGTGCACCTTCTGGGCAATATTTCCGGCATCGTTGGCCCCACCGTTACTGGCTTCGCGGTTCAGTACTTCGGCGGATACAGCAGTGCATTCGCGCTTGGCGCAACGATTGACCTGGTGGGTGTTCTGGCCATGGTGTTCGTGATCAATAGCCGGACCACAATGAGCCAACCGGCGGTGAGCAGTTCCGCTGCATAGCTGGTGCATAGCTGGTGCATAGCTGGTGCTCAGCGACGCATCAGAATGGATGGCGACTATCCGTCCTTTCCGTTAGAAGGTTTGCTTCTCGAAGCAGGCCGACCACGCAATATATAGGAGAAGTTCATGAAGCGCGTCTTGATTACCGGTGCTGCCGGTCACATCGGCCGTGTGCTGCGCAAAGGGTTGCAAGGGCATTACGAACTGATACGGCTTGCCGATGTCGCATCCCAAGCGCCTGCTGGTGCCGGCGAGGAAGTCGTGACGACTGACATTACCGACATCGAACAACTTGTTCGAGCGATGCAGGGAATCGATTGTGTAGTCCACCTGGCCGGCATTCCAGATGAGGACACATGGGACCGTATTCGCCGTCTGAACATTGAAGGTTGCTACAACGTGTTCGAGGCTGCCCGCATGGCTGGCGTCAAACGCGTGATTTTCGCAAGCTCGAATCATGCGGTTGGCTTTCATCGCCGCGATCGGATGATCGACAACGAAGTCATGCCGCGTCCGGACAGCCGCTATGGCGTGTCCAAAGTCTTTGGCGAAGCGCTTGGCCGCCTCTACGCGGACAAATATGGCCTGTCAGTGGCGTGTCTGCGTATCGGGTCATTTCGTCCCGACGACCAACCCAGTGTGGAACGCCACCTTTTCTCGTGGATCAGTCATCGGGATACTGTGCAGTTGACGCGCCGAGCGATCGATGCACCGAAGTACCACTTCCTTATCGCATATGGCGTTTCGGCCAATGCGAGAAATCGCTGGGACAATGCCAACGTGCGCTTCCTTGGCTATGTACCCGAGGACGATGCGCAGCGGTACGGAGACAGAATCCAGGAATCCGGTGTCCATGAGAATGAACGCGAAGCTCTGTTCCATGGCGGCTTTGGCTGTCTTGTCGAATTTACGGGACGGATTGAGGATATCGATTGACCGCGCATTCTCAGATGACTCCTTGGGAGATGAATTTCGACAGCGACAGCAATGCTCTGGACGTGGCGGTGAGGCGCCTGCGCCCCAAGATGGATGACGATTTCCAGCGCAAGCTGATCCATGGCGTACACGGCATTGGCTATGTGCTTGAGCGCCGGCAGTCCTGAGGTGCAGGCTCACTCGCTCACCGCACCATCGCCTGCCCGATCAACTGCCCCAGCAGCTTCACCCCTTCCTCGATCCGCTCTTCCGCAATGGCCGTATAGCCCATGCGGAAGTGCGGCGACGGCACATCGGTCGAGAAGAACACATCCCCGGGCTCGATGATGACGCCGTGGGTGAGCGCGATCGCGGCCAGCTTGCGGGCGTCGAGCCCGGGTGGGCCTTCCACCCAGAACGATGACGCGCCCGGCGAGTTGTGCGCGCGCGCCTGCGGCAGGTGGCGCGCCAGCATGGCGCGCAGGATCTCGGCGCGGCGCTGGAAGATGGGCGCCACGCGCCGCAGCAGCGCGTCGTGGTGGCCCAGCGAGATGAACAGGGCCGTGGCGCGCTGGTTGTTGGCGGGCGGATGGCGCAGCATGAAGCGGCGCAGCGCGCGCGCCTGGCGGATCACGGCGGCGGGGGCGACGATGTAGCCGAGCCGGATGCCAGGCACGAAGGACTTGGACAGGCTGCCCACGTAGATCACGCGGCCGTCGCGGTCCAGGCTTTTCAGCGCGGGGATGGGCTGGGTCAGCGCGGGGTTCTCGGTGTCGTAGTCGTCCTCGATCAGCACCACGTCGTGGCGGCGGGCTTCGAGCAGCAGCGTCTCGCGCCGTTCCAGCGGCATGGTGACCGTGGTGGGGCACTGGTAGCTGGGCGTGATGAAGGCGTAGTCGCACTGGGCCAGCGCGTCGTCCGGGCACAGGCCGGATTCGTCCACCGCCAACGGCACCACCTCGCGCGCGCGCATGCCGAAGATGTGGCGCGCATCGTTATAGCCCGGCTCTTCCAGCCCGACCCGCGCGCCTCGCATCAGCAGATCGGCCAACAGATAGAGCGCGTTCTGCGCGCCCATGGTGACCATGATCTCGTCGGGGTTGGCCCACACGCCCCGGCGCGGCAGGATGTGCTTCTGCAACTGCTCGATCAGCAGCGGATCGTCGCGGTCGATCAGGTCCGACGCCCAGCCGCGGATCTCCAGCACGGCCAGCGCCATGCGTGAGCATTCGCGCCAGTCGGCGGTGGGAAACAGGGCGGGGTCGAACTGGCCGTAGATGAAGGGGTAGGGATAGTTTTGCCACTCGGTGGGCTTGACGATGGCGCGCTTGCCGGTCATGTCCGGCAGCCGCGCGCCCCAGTCAGGGCCGCCTTCCCCTGCGTCCTCGGGGGCGGCTGCGCCAATGGCCCGGGCCTGCGCTGAGCCCGGCTTGGCGGCGCTGGGCAACTGTTCCACCACAAAGTAGCCGCGCCGCGGCTTGGTCTCCAGGAAGCGTTCCTCGACCAGTTGCTGGAAAGCCAGGATCACCGTATTGCGGGCGATGCCCAGCGTGGCCGCCAGCTCGCGGCTGGAGGGCAGGGCGCTGCCTTCCGGCAACTGCCGGGCGAGAATGGCCGACACCAGCTGCTGGCGCAACTGCGCCTGCAGGCTGACGCCGGAATCGGAGGACAGCTGCAACAGCCGGTTCCAGAAAGTATTCGCCTTGCCTACGCTTGCCATGCCGCTCCCGTTGCTGTGGCCGACGCTGTGGACGCCTTTGTGGACGTTCGCCGGGCCGTTGTCGTGTGCGGCAGATTATGGGCGAAGCCGCGCGCCGGCGAAATGCGGGTTGCCCGCAGTCCGGCGCCGCGGCCCCTCAGCGGCCGAGGATCCACCCAGCCAGGCTTTGCAGGTCTTCGCTGGAGAGCGCTGCATAGCCTGGCATCGGCACCTGGCCCCACTTGCCCGCGCCGCCGGCACGGATGTTCTGTGCCACCAGCGCTGCGGCGCCCGGCTGGTTCGCGTACTTTGCCGCGACCTCCTTGAACGCCGGCCCCACCACCTTCTTGTCGACAGCATGGCACGCGGTGCAGCCATTGGCCGTGAGCAGGGCCTGGGGATCATGGCTGCCGCCTGCGATCGTGGCAGGGGCGGCTTGCACTGCGGGCGCGGCGGCGTAGGCCGTGCGCTCCGCGCCGTAGGTCTTGGTCAGGTAGTCGACCATCGCCGGGATGTCTTCATCCGCGAACGGTGCGCCGAAGGGCTTCTTCATCTTCCTGACCGTGGCGTCCCAGTAGCTGCGCGGCGAGGATGGCGGTTGCGTGAGCACATACTGCGCGGAGTGGCAGGTCATGCAGTTCTGCTGCACCAGACGATAGCCGGGCAGGTCGCTCGGCGTATAGCGCGCGGTCTCCGGCGGCAGCGTGATTTCCAGTGCCTGCGCGGCGGGCGCCATGCCAGCGGCGCACAGGGCAAGGGCGAGGATCCGGCCATGTCGGCCGGAAGGCTTGGCGAATTGCATGGCGGCCTCCTTCATGCTGCCACCACGCGCGTGGTTTCCACCACGTTGCGCATGTAGCCGGCGGGGTTCCACAGCGCGGTGAGCGGCTGGCTCTGGCCGATGCGGTTGCTGGCGCGCACCTTCAGTTCGTACTCGCCTTTCTTTGGTGGGGTGAACGCCGCCGTCCATTCGCGGAAGGAGTAACGGCCCAGGTCCTTGCCCAGTTGCGCCGCACGCCAGGTGCGGCCGCCGTCGGTCGACAAGGCCACCTCGTCAATGCCATAGCCGCCGTCGAAGGCGATGCCGCGCAGCACGGTCTGGCGGCCGGCATGCAGCCTGGCGCCATCGGCCACGCTGGTGATGAAGGAGCGCACGTTGAAGCGGTTGATCGGCACCGTGCGCGTGGGCGCCGTGCCGGGCGCCACGCAGGCGCAGGGATTGTCGGGGATGCGGTAGGCCGCGTTCATCCAGAACCCCTCGAACGGCTTGTCGAGCACCTGGATGTCGGCCAGGTGCTTGACCCAGTAGGTGCCGTAGTAGCCGGGCACGATCAGGCGCAGCGGATAGCCGTTGAGCATGGGCAGGTCCGCGCCGTTCATGGCCCAGGCAAGCATGACTTCGCCATCGAGCGCGTGGTCGATGGCCAGCGCCTTGACGAAGTCCGGGCCGCCTTCCAGCGGCGGGCGGTCCATGCCGTCAAAGCTCACCTGCATGGCGCCGGCCTGCACGCCGGCCTTCTCCAGCAGCGCTTTGAGCGGCACGCCGGTCCAGCGCGCGTTGCCCATGGCGCCGTTGCCGAGTTGCCCGCCGTTGGCGCGCGGCGAGAAAAAGCCCCGGCTGTTGCCCGAGCACTGGTTGACCGCCACCAGGTCGACCGGGGTGGCCAGGCGCTTGATCTCGTCGAGCGAGAGTTCCAGCGGCGCATTGACCTTGCCGCCCACGCGCAGCCGGTAGGTTTGCGGGTCGATGCTGGTGGGAATGCCGCTCCAGTGATAGCGCACGAAGAAAGCATCGTTGGGCGTGATCGTGCCGTCGTTGAAGACGCCGAACGGTGTCTCCAGCTGCGGTGGCCGGCTGGTCAGCAGGATCAGCGGGCGCTTCTGGGGAAAGGCCACCAGTTCGCGCTCGCCGTTCTCGAACGGCAGCTCGATGCGCGCATCGGCGGTGGTGGCCGCCAGCGCCCGCAGCGCCGGATGGGTGAGCGCGGCGCCGGCGCCCAGCGCACCGAGCGAGCGGAGCACGCCGCGGCGGCCCGGCTGCGGGGGGACGGAATATTGGCCTCGGCCCATGCCTGGCTCCTTGTGTTTTAGTGGGGGTTACGGTTCTTAGGCGACGCCGCTTTCCAAAACCTTCAACGTTCGAGCTCCGATCTCAGATCACTTCGTCCTTCATGTGATACCAGCGATACAGGAACCACTGCCCGAAGCGGCGGAACGGCGCGAACGCCTGCGCTTCCACCATCTCGCGCACATTCGGGAACGGCAGCGCCGAGCGGAAGATCGGCAGTTCCGGCCCCGCACTCTTGCCCGCGATCAACGCCGCCATGCGCTTGCCCGCTTGCGCGGAGTACATCACGCCGTTGCCGCCGTAGCCCATCGCGTAATAAATGGTCTGGGCCGGGTCCGGCTGGAAGATGCGCGGCATCATGTCATGGCTCACATCGACCCAACCCCACCAAGAATAGTCGATCTGGATGCCTTCGAGCGCCGGGAACTTGCGGTGCAGGTCGGCAATGAGCTTGTCCTTGTACTTATGCTGCGGCGCATCGTTGCCGGTGATGGCGCTGCGGCTGCCGATCTGCAGGCGGCCGTCCGGCATCAGCCGGTAGTAGTGCCGCAGGATGCGGGTATCGGTGATGACCTGCGTCGTGCGGAAATTGCATGCCTCGCGCTCCGTGGGCGTCAGGGGGCGCGTGACGATGGAGTTCGACAGGATCGGGAACAGCCGGTTCTTGAGTTGCGCATGCAGGCTCGGCGAGGTGTAGCCGCCGGTGGCCACGCCCACCGCGCGGGCGCGCACGATGCCGCCCGGCGTCTTGAGGTAATGCACGCCGCCGCGCGTCTCCCAGCTCAGCACCGGGCTGGACGGATGCACCTTGGCGCCCAGCGCGCGCGCTTTGCGAAGGTAGCCGAAGGCCAGTTTGCCGGCGTGGATGCCGATGCCTTCTGGCTCGTGCATGGCGCCCGCGGCTTCCTTGTCGTCGACGTATTCGCGCTTGACGGTGTCGGCATCCAGGATGCGCGCGTCGTACTTGAACACGTCGCGCAGCACCTTGGCTTCCTTTTCCAGCGCGGGCATGACCTTGGGCCTGTGGGCGATGTACAGATGGCCGCCGGGCTGCGGTTCGCAGTCAATGTCCTTGATCAGGCCCTTGAAGGTCTCCATGCCGTCGCACACTTCCTCATGCAGCCGCAGCGCGGTATCCAGGCCGTAGCGCTGGATCCACTGCGAGCGCTTGAGCCTGCCCGAGGCGCATTGCGCCTGGCCGCCGTTGCGCGTGCTGCAGCCCCAGCTCACGCGGTTGGCCTCCAGCACGGTCGCCTTGATGCCGTGCTCCTGCGCGAGGAAGATCGCGCAGGTCAGCCCGGTGAAGCCGGAGCCGATGATGGCCACGTCCACGTCGATGTCGTGGGTGATCGGGCCATCGTCCGGGGGCGGCTCGCCGGCCGTGCCGATCCAGTAGGTGGGGGCGTACTCGCGGCCCTGGCCGGGCGTGGGCGCGACCAGCGGGTCGTAGGCCGGGTCGTACGGCTTCGAAGGCGCGGTGGCGTGGCCTTCGGGCAGGATCAGTCTTGCGGCGGTGGCGTCCATGTTTGTCATCCTCAAATGCCCTCTGGCGGGGCTGGAATCAGTTGGCGGCACCGGAGCCGGCGACGGCAACGGGCGGGCGATCCTTGCGGTACGCGTTCTTCACCGCGATCTTGCCGTCGCGGAAGGTGAACACATCCACCATGCGCGCCTCGATCCGCGTGCCATCCGCCTTGGTGCCGCGGAACGTGGATTCGCTGACGCCGCGCTCGCCCGCCACGAAATGCTCGCCGTCGAGCCACGCGGCGTCGGGGAAGGCCTGCCATGCCAGCTGGAAGCCTTCGCGCACCGCCGCGCGGCCTTCGAAGCTGCGCCCGAACAGCTCGCTGCCGGCCACGGCGTGGAACACGCAGTCATCGGCCATGAAGCTCATCAGCGCTTCGATGTCGTGGCGGTTCCACGCGTCGCTGAAGGCTTGCAGGGTGTCTGCGGTGACCTGGGGGTTTGCCATTTGAGTCTCCTTGATGGTGTTGGTGATTCGCTCGCCGGACCTGCGCGGCCTATGACTGCAGCATAGAGAGGTGACGCGCAATGCAGTAGGGCCAGATCCCATGAATCGTTTGGGCCAGTGGCGCTGCCGAAAAGCTGCGCATCAGGTACACGCCGGGCAGGCGAAGGCAGGCCGCCGCGCAAAGGTGGCCGCGGCGGCCCGCAAGGCATTGGGAGGGAAGCAAGCCCGCGATGCCACGCATCGCGGCAAGGCGGCTGGGCCGATGGGCGTGTCAGTCAGCCCGCCGCACCTCGCCCAGCGGCGCGGCGGCCGCGTGCTTTCGGATCTGCTGGCGCACGCCGTACGCCAGCACCAGGATGCCAAGGCTGGCCACGCCGAGCAGCAGCGGGGTGCGCTGGTCGGGGATAAAGGCCATGGCGACCACGATCCCGACCATGCCGGCAATGGCGATCCAGGTCAGGTAGGGGAAGGCCCACATCCGCACCTTGAGCCGGTGCGGCGCCTCGCGCTCCAGCCGGGCGCGCAGGCGCAGCTGCGAGATGGCGATCAGGATGTAGACGAAGATGGCGACGGTGCCGTAGGAATTGACCAGGAAGGCAAAGACCTTGTCCGGCGATACGTACGACATCACCACCGCGCCGTAGCCGAACAGCGTGGCGAACAGGATGGCTCTGACCGGCACGCCGTTGCGGCTCAGCTTGGCCAGCGCCTTGGGCGCATCGCCGCGCTTGGTCAGCGCGAACAGCATGCGCGACGAAGCATATAGCCCCGAGTTCAGCGCCGACAGCACCGCGGTCAGCACCACGGCGTTCATGATCTGCGCCGCGGCAGGGATACCCATCGCATTGAGCGCGCTGACGTACGGCCTGGCGATGCCGACGGAGTTCCACGGCACCAGGCACACCACCAGCAGCACCGAGCCCACGTAGAACACCAGCACGCGGGTAATGACCGAGCTGGTGGCCTTGGCCACGGCCTTTTGCGGTTCGGCGGTCTCGGCCGCGGCGATGGTGACGATCTCGGCGCCGAAGTAAAACCCCGTGGCCGCCACCGCGCCGGTCAGCACTGGCATGATCCCGTTCGGTGCAAAGCCGCCATGCACGGTAAGGTGCGCCACGCTGGCGGTGGCGCCGGGCCACATGCCGAGCACGAACAGGGCGCCCAGGAAGAGGAACACTACGATGGCGGCTACCTTGATCGAGGCGAACCAGAACTCGAATTCGCCGAAGGACTTCACCGAGATCAGATTGGTCAGCGTGAGCATCACCAGCAGCACCAGGCTGATGCTCCAGGCTGGCACATCCGGTAGCCAGAAACGCACCAGGTCGGCGCCGGCCACGGCTTCGAGCGCGACCACGATCACCCAGAAATACCAGTACATCCAGCCGGTCAGGAAACCGGCCAGCTCGCTCACGGCGGGGCGGTCGCGCCAGGCCTCGCGGGCGTATTCGTAGAAGGAGCCCACGGTGGGCAGCGCGCATGCCATTTCGCCCAGCATGCGCATGACGAGCACCACCAGTAGGCCGGTGATGAGGAAGGAAACGACGGCGGCGGGGCCGGCGGACTTGATGACCACGCCGCTGCCGACGAAGAGGCCGGCGCCGATGACGCCGCCCAGCGCGATCATGGTCATGTGGCGCTGCTTCAGCCCGTGCTTCAGGCCGCTTGATTGCTGCTGCTCGGTAATCACTTTGCTTGTCTCCTGCACTGCACAGGGTCACGCGCCACGGTTTCTATAGTAGGTCGGCGATTGGCTCGCCGCCTGGGCCCGTGGTCGCGCGGGTGTGGATTGCGGCAGGCGTTGCATATCGTTGCAGATCATTGCGTATCGCATGCGGCGCCTGCCGCGAGGGGCGGATAGTCCACTGCCCGGAATGCCCGGGCAACGGACTATCGCGCGCTTACATACTTAGTCCACAGGCTCTCAGACGTAGTCCTTGTACTTGTCGAGCATGCGCACGGGCTTGGCCAGCGCATCGCGGCGGAACGGGTCGCCGAGCTCACGGGTGCACATGATCTCGATGATGGTGGTCTTGCCGTGGTTCATCTGCAGGTCGATGGCGCGCTTGAGTGCCGGGCCCACGTCCTCCAGCTTGTCCACCACGATGCCTTCGGCACCCATGGCGCGGGCGATCTCGGCAAAGCTCTGGTTGTCCAGCTCGCCCGCCACGAAGCGGCGGTTGTAGAAGTCCACCTGGTTCTTCTTCTCCGCGCCCCACTGGCGGTTGTGGAACACCACGGCCGTCACCGGGATGTTGTGGCGCACGGCGGTCATGGTCTCCATCAGGCTCATGCCCCAGGCGCCGTCACCGGCGTATGACACGGCCGGGCGATGCGGTGCGGCCACCTTGGCGCCCATGATGGTGGGGAAGGCGTAGCCGCAGTTGCCCCAGCTCATGGCGGCAAAGAAGCTGCGCGGCTTGTTGAAGCGCAGGTAGCTGTTGGCCACCGAGTTGATGTTGCCGATGTCGGTTGCCACCATCACGTCTTCCGGCATGGCCTTTTCCAGCTCGCGCAGGACCTGGCGCGGATGCAGGTAGTGGCCGCCGGTGGGCGTGCGCTCCTGCTTCTGCTCCTCGATCATGTCCAGGCTGTACGGGTCGCGCTCGTGGGTCCACTCGTCGAGTTCCTTCTCCCACGCGGCCTTCTCGGCGGCGATCTGGCCGGCGCGGTCTTCGCGCGAGGCGTCGCACGCCAGCGTGCGGCCGGCCAGGCGCTCGGTCAGGGCGACGGCGGCTGCCTTGGCATCGCCGCAGATGCCCACCGAGATCTTCTTCACCAGGCCGAGCATCTTATGGTCGGCGTCGATCTGGATGATCTTGGCGTGCTTGGGCCAGTAGTCCATGCCGTGCTGGGGCAGGGTGCCGAAGGGTCCGAGGCGCGAACCGAGGGCGATGACCACATCGGCGCGGGCGAGTAGCTTCATGGCTGCCTTGGAGCCCTGGTAGCCGAGCGGGCCGCACCACAGCGGGTGGCTGGCGGGGAAGGAGTCGTTATGCAGGTAGCTGTTGACCACCGGCGCGCCGAGCCGCTCGGCCAGTGCCTGGCATTCCTCGATGGCGTCGGCCATGACCACGCCACCGCCGGAGATGATGACGGGGAACTTGGCCTTGGCGATCAGCTCGGCGGCTTCGTTCAGGCGCTGGTCGCCGCCGGGGCCGCGGTCCAGGCGCTGGGGCAGGGGGATCTCGGCCTTGATCTGGCCGTAGAAGTAGTCGCGCGGGATGTTGAGCTGGGTCGGGCCCATCTCGGCCATGGCGCGGTCAAAGCAGCGGCCGGTGAACTCGGCCATGCGGGCCGGGTGGGTGACGTGCCCCTGGTACTTGGTGAACTCCTGGAACATCGGCAACTGCTTGGCTTCCTGGAAGCCGCCCAGGCCAATGCCCATGGTGCCGGCCTCGGGGGTGACGATGACCACCGGGCTATGTGCCCAGTAAGCGGCGGCGATGGCGGTGACGCAGTTGCTGATGCCGGGGCCGTTCTGGCCGATGACCACGCCGTGGCGGCCCGAGACGCGGGCATAGCCGTCGGCCATGTGGCCGGCGCCTTGCTCGTGCACCACGGGGATCAGGCGGATGCCGGCGGGGGCGAAGATGTCCATGGCGTCCATGAAGGCCGAACCCATGATGCCGAACATGTCGGTGACGCCATTGGCGGCGAGGGTCTCGACAAAGGCTTCCGACGGGGTCATCTCCTGCGGGCCAGTGGTGACGGCGCCAGCCTGGGTGCCTGCGGCGAGGGATTCGGGAAGATGTTCGCTCATGATGTCGTGTCTCCAGTCTTCGATCAAAACGGAACCAAACGTTCCGAAAAGTGTTTGTGGATCGAAATGTAGGGTGAGACTAAGCGATGGTCAATAGGAAAATCAGATAAACGGAATGCCGTGTACCTAAAAATGGTAGTAAATACCCTTTAAAGTGACGCAAATGCAACCTGTGCGCCCGTGTGGACCCACAGTTCGTCCCCGCTGGCTCTAACCCGGTGGCGGGCCGCTTTCTACCATACGACTACACCTTGCCCAGCGCTGCTTGCCAAAGCGCTTGGTGCACGCCGCGACGACTCTCCACAGAGCAGAGCGCCGCTAAGAAAGGAGAGGACGCAAAGACGTCCCAACCAGACGGAGACACTGGCATGCCTCATGCTTATCACATCTTCCTCCTCGAGCAGGCACCGCCCTGGTGCCAGGCTTTCCGTGCCGGCGTTCTCCGCCACAGCACACCACACCGTTAATCTTGAGGAGGTTCATCATGCGTTGGTTCAAGCAGCTTGCAGCAAGCGTAGTACTGGCGGCCGTCGTTGCCCCGGGCGCCTACGCGCAGACCAAGGAAGTTGTCATCGCCTATCAGGACATGGTGGTGCCATGGCGCTATGCGCAGGACATGAAGGAAGTCGAGAAGCAGACCGGCTACAAGGTCTCGTTCCGCCAGTTCGGCGGCGGCGGCGACGTGATCCGCGCCATGGCTTCGGGCCAGATCGCGATCGGCGAAGCCGGCACCTCGCCGATTGCCTCGGCGTTGTCGCAGGGGCTGGACGTGGAGCTGTTCTGGATCCTTGACGACATCAACGCGGCCGAGGCCATGGTGGCGCGCAACGGCAGCAATATCAACAGCGTGGCCGACCTGAAAGGCAAGCGGGTGGGCGTGCCCTTTGTCTCCACCACGCACTATCACACGCTGGTGGCGCTTGAGCAGGCCAAGATCAATCCCAAAGACGTCAAGATCATGAACATGCGGCCGCCCGAAGTGGCCGCGGCCTGGGAGCGCGGCGACATCGACGCGACCTTTATCTGGGACCCGGTGCTGGCCAAGCTCAAGCAATCGGGCAAGGTGCTGGTGACCTCCGGCAAGATCGCCGCCGAGACAGGCAAGGCCACCTTCGATGGCATGATCGCCAACAAGAAGTTCGCGCGGGAGAACCCCGAGTTCATGGTCAAGTTCGTCAAGATCCTGGCCGCGGCGGATGACAAATATCGCCAGGACAAGGCCGCATGGACCCCGGATTCGCCGATGGTGAAGGCGGTCGCCAAGGTCTCCGGCGCCAAGCCCGATGCGGTGCCGGGCAGCATGGCGCTGTACGGCTTCCCCACGCTGGAAGAGCAAGCCTCGCCCCGCTGGCTGGGTGGCGGCGCGGCCAAGGCGCTGCAATCGGCGGCGCAATTCCTGAAGGAGCAGGGCACGATCCAGACCGTGTTGCCGGACTACGGCGCGGGCGTCAATGCGGAATGGGTGAAGCGCGCGCTCGCCTCCAAGACGCCGGCCTGACTTGCCAGCGCCGCGTGGCGGGCGACGCCTGCCGCGCGGCCTTGAATCCCCTTTTCAGGAAGTTTGCAGCTATGGCCAAACTCGAAATCGACAACCTGAGCGTTAACTACGGCGGCCGCGGTGGCGCCGATACGCTGGCCCTGTCCCAAGTCAATCTCACCATGGAGCGCGGCGATTTCGTGGTCGCGCTGGGTGCCTCCGGGTGCGGCAAGACGACCTTGCTGTCGTGCATCGCCGGTTTCATGCAACCCTCGGAAGGCGAGATCCGCCTCGATGGCAAATCCGTGCACGGCCCTGGTGCGGAGCGCGGCGTCGTGTTCCAGAAGCATGCATTGATGCCCTGGCTCAATGTGCTGGACAACGTGGCGCTGGGCCTGCGGCTGCGCGGCGTGCCGCGCGCCGAGCGCCTGCGCATCGCCCAGGAAAAGCTGGCGCTGGTCGGCCTGGAAAAGGTAGCGGCCAAGCCGGTCTACCAGCTCTCCGGCGGCATGCAGCAGCGCGTGGGCATTGCCCGCACGCTCGCCAACGATCCGGCGGTCATGCTGATGGATGAGCCGCTCGGCGCGCTCGACGCGCTCACGCGCGAGACGATCCAGGCGCTGATTCTCAAGCTGTGGGCGGCGGAGCAGAAGATCGTGTTCTTCATCACCCACAGCGTGGAAGAAGCGCTGTTCCTGGCAACGCGGCTGATCGTGATGACGCCCTCGCCGGGCCGCATCGCGCATACCTACGAGCTGCCCTTCGCGCGACGCTTCATTGCCTGCGGCAACGCCCGCGAGGTCAAGGCCGATCCGGAGTTCATCCGGTACCGCGAAGAAATCGTCAACCTGATCCATGCCACGCCCTGAGGAGTCCGACATGCCTGCTACTGCTCAAAGACTCGACCCCGCGCCGGGCACGGCCGCCGTGGCCGCCAAGCCGCCGGCGCGCCGCATGAAGGCCGTCTCCGGCTACCGCCTGCCGGGCGAGGGCTCCAGCTCGCGCATCTCCACCATCACCGTGGTGTCGCTGCTGGCGTTGTGGTGGATCGCCAGCCACCTGCGCTGGCTGCCGCCGCTGTTCCTGCCCACGCCGGAAGCCATCATCAACGCCTTTGTCGATGCCTGGAACGGCAATGTGCAAGGCGGCCTGCCGCTGACCGAGCACTTCCGCGCCAGCATGGTGCGCGTGTTCGGCGCGTTTGCACTGGCGACCGTCACGGCGGTGCCGATCGGCGTGATGATGGGGGTGTCGCGCATCGCGCGCGGGGTGTTCGATCCGCCCATCGAGTTCTATCGTCCGCTGCCGCCGCTGGCCTACCTGCCGCTGATCGTGATCTGGTTCGGCATCGATGAAACGTCCAAGATCCTGCTGATCTTCCTGGCCTGCTTCGCGCCGCTGGCCATGTCGGCCCAGGCCGGGGTGCGCTCGGTCACCATCGAGCAGATCAATGCCGCGTATTCGATGGGCGCCAACCGGTGGCAGGTGATCCGCCATGTGGTGATCCCCGCCGCGTTGCCGGACATCCTGACCGGCATGCGGATTGCCATCGGCTTCGGCTGGACCACGCTGGTCGCAGCCGAGATGGTGGCCGCTACGTCGGGCCTTGGGCAGATGGTGCTCAATGCGTCGAACTTCCTGCGCACGGATGTGGTGATCATGGGCATCGGGCTGATTGGCCTAATTGCCTACACGTTTGATCTGCTGATGAGGAAGACGGAGAAGTGGCTGGTGCCCTGGAAGGGGAGGATGTAAGGCCTGTGACTTGCCGGGCGGCGGTACCCGCCGCCCGGATCCTGCCGCTTGAGTGGCGCCTGGGTGCGGCCCAATCGAGCGGTCATGCGGCAAGCTGGAAAGGGTGTTCGGCAATCCCGGCAACACCGGGACGCAACGCGAATACCCCGCCGGCCAGCGGCTGCTCGGCTTCCACCGATGCGTCGGCCGGGCGAATCGACGTGACGAACAGGGTCTTCATGTCGGCGCCGCCAAAGGAGCACATCGCCGGCTTTTTCACGGGAAGCGCGATGCTGCGGTCAAGGCGCCCCTCAGGCGTAAAGCGGTGCACGACACCTGCGTCATTCCCGCTCCCTCTATCTGGCGCTGCAGGCCACTACACTGGCCAGGCTCCGGCTGGCCATGCTGCCATCGGCCTGCGGCCGAAGGTGGAACAGGCCGCTTTGCATGCCAGCGGCAAAGCCGCCGCCACTGGCGGGGGCGATACATGCCTCCATTTCAGCCAGCCGCCGCGTGCGGATTGCCGCGCTAGCGGCGTTCCATTCGAATAGTGTCCTGGCGGGGATGTCCACCCAGTACAGGCATTGGGTCTTTGTATCCCACAACGGGCTTTCGCCGACCGCATTGCGGACATCGGCAATCAGGTCGATGGGCAGGTCAGTGATCATGGTCTATCAGCGTGGGCATCAAGGCCGGAGCGGCAACGGGTTGGCCGCGGACACAAGGCTTTTCAAGTGCGAGCCTTATGCTGCTCATGGTGTTGCGTTGTCATATGACATACTATACCGCCCTCCGAGATCCGGGGTTGAAGGTTTCCCCTGTTTGGCGCAGTTAGTCAAGGTGTTAACCCTAAATCCCTGATTTCCTCCTTGTTTCGATACGGTCTAAGTCATAGGATGACATATGACATCGCCTTCCCGATAGGACTACAACATGAAAGCCAGCATCCTGCAGCTGAACCCGATCCTCATCCCTGCGATCAACGACAAGCTGGATTCGCTCTACACCGTGCACCGGTTGTTCGAGCAAACCGACAAGGATGCCTATCTGCGCGAGCATGGGCCCACGATCCGCGCGGTCATCACCGGCGGCCACACCGGCATCACCAGGGCAATGATGGCGCAACTGCCCGCGCTCCAGGTGGTGGCGGTCAACGGCGTCGGCACCGATGCGGTCGACCTCGAATATGCCCGCGCGCGCGGCCTGCCGGTGACCGGGACATTTGGAGCGCTGACCGAGGATGTCGCGGATCTCGCCGTGGGCCTGCTGATCGCCACTTGCCGGGGCATGTGCTCGTGCGATCGGTTTATCCGCGCCGGCGACTGGGTCCGCCATCCGCAGCCAAGCGCGATCCCGCTGGCCCGCCGCGTCAGCGGCATGCGCGTGGGCATTGTCGGCATGGGCCGCGTGGGCCGTGCCATCGCTGCGCGCATGACGGCGTTCGGCTGCCCCATCGCCTACACGGATCTCAAGGCGATGGATGACGTCCCCCACACCTTCGTGGCCGACCTCGTGCAGCTGGCCCGCCAGAGCGATGCACTGATTCTTGCCGCCGCCGCGGACAAGGCGGAGGGCATTGTCGATGCCGAGGTGCTCGACGCGCTGGGCAAGGACGGCTACCTGATCAACATCGCGCGCGGCCGGCTGGTCAAGGAAGACGACCTGGTCGCGGCGCTGACTGCCGGGCGCATTGCCGGGGCCGGGCTGGATGTCTTCGTCGATGAGCCGAACGTGCCGCAATCCCTGCTCGCGCTGGACAACGTCACGCTGCAGGCGCACCGCGCCAGCGCCACGCACCAGACGCGGGCCGCCATGGGGGAGATGGTCCTGGCAAGCATTGCCCAGGCGCTGGCCGGGCAACGGCCGGAGTTCAGCCTCACTACCTGAGCGCTGGGAGCCTCGCTACACAGCCTCGCTACGCAGCCTCGTTACCCGGCCTGGTTACGCCGCCCCGACGATAAGAATCAGAATCACAGGAGACAAGATGCAAATCAGATTTCTGGCGGCAATCGCCATGACCGTGCTGGCGCCGGGCATGGCCGGCGCGCAATCCTATCCGACCAAGCCGATCACCATCGTGATCGGCTCCAGCCCCGGCAGCACCACGGATGGACTGGCCCGCGCAATGGGTGCCCAGATCACCAAGGAGACGGGCCAGGCGGTCGTCGTCGACAGCCGCCCTGGCGCATTCGGGGGCATCGCGGCGCAACTCGTCGCGCGCTCGGTGCCCGATGGCTACACGCTGTTCATGACCACCAACACCACGCAGGCGGCCAATCCGCATCTGGTGAAGAATCTGCCCTACAACCCCATCAAGGATTTCGCGCCGATCGGCCAGGTGGTCCAGGGCTACATGCTGATGGTCGTGAACCCCAACGTGAAGGCCGCGAACGTGCCCGAGCTCATCGCACTGGCGAGGAAGGAGCCGGGCAAGCTGACGTTCGGCTCCGGCTCATCGTCGGCGCGGGTTGCCACCGAGCAGTTCCAGCACATGACCGGGACGAAACTGACATACGTCCCCTACAAGGCCAATCCGCCTGCCGTGATCGACCTTGTGGCCGGACAGACCGACGTGATGATCGTCGACCTGACCACCAGCCTGCCGCAGGTCAAGGCCGGCAAACTGCGCGCGCTCGGCGTCAGCAGCCCGCAGCGCTCGCAGCTGCTGCCCAGCGTGCCAACCATCGCGGAGCAAGGGGTGGCGGGTTATGAGTTCGGCTACTGGAACGGGCTGTACGCGCCGGCAGGCACGCCGGCGCCGATCATCAACCGCCTCAACGAGCTGATGCGCAAAGCCATGGCGACCGAATCCATTCGTCATTTCGTGATGGAAAACGGCATGGAGGTAAAGGTGTCCTCGCCTGAGGAACTCGCTAAATTCCAGCTTGCCGAGCTCGATCGCTGGGGCAAGATCATCAAGACGGCAGGCATCCAGCCTGAATAGCTTTGACTCTGAGAGGCAGTACGTCAGGAAGGCGGCCCGTCAGGTTGCCGCCGGATCGCCGTTGGGAATGGTCAAGCATATCCGCTCGATCGTAGGGGGCGACCGGTTAGGGGAGCGGTCAGGGTGACCGCCATTGCGGCAGGCCACGTTGAGGTCTGCCGATAGCCGCAGCAAGCACTGATGCGGGCGCGGCAGCCAATGCCAGAAGGCCACCAGTCACGCCATGAGCATCCTCGATACTTGCAATTCAGTACTGAATTCAGCACCATTTAACTTGTGTTTTGTACTGAAAGAGGGGCCGCCATGAACAATACGTTGACCGTCGCGGAGCTCAAGCGACGCGGCATGGCCGCCATTGAGGAAGGCTTGCGGCATGGGCCAGTGCACATCATCAAGCGTAACCGGTCGGCTGCTGTTGTGCTGTCGGAGGAAGAGTATCGGCGCCTCACGGGCGAGCGCTCGCGGACGGGGCCGGGTGTAATGGCCGTGCAATGGCTGCTTGCGCAACCGACCGCCGGTACGCGCGACAAGGCAGAGATCGACGCCGCCCTGACCGAGGAGAGCCGCTGGTAATCGCGTTTTTCGATGCGAACGCACTGATCTACCTGCTCGAGGGCAAAGAGCCATTTGCCAGCCGTGTGCGCGCGGAGCTTGAGGCGGTGTACCAGGCTCATCCTGACATAGGATCTGCGGTCAGCCGCCTGAGCTGACTGGACTGCCGTGTCGGCCCGATGAAAGCGAATGATGCTGCCACGTTGGCGATTTACGACGCCCTCTTCGCTCGGCCGGATCTCACGTGGCGGGAGCGAGCAACAGATACTACATTCTTGCTCATAAGTATCTATAATTGCTCGCCATGAGCAAGGTTTATCGGATCAACGAATTCGCAAAGCGCATCGGACGGGCTCCCAGTACGGTGCGCCGCTGGGAG